>JBJSYX010000001.1:0-2477 GCA_046090005.1 Methylomonas sp.
TGTGCGCCGGTAAATGAGCCCTTTTCATGACCAAACAATTCCGATTCCATCAAATCACGTGGAATCGCAGCCATGTTTAAAGCAATAAACGGTTGATCGGCTCTAGGGCTGTGTTTATGCAAGGCTTTGGCGACCAGTTCTTTACCTGTGCCTGACTCGCCATTAATTAAAACCGTAATATGCGAACGCGCCAATCGGCCTATGGCCCTAAATACTTCCTGCATCGCAGGCGCTTCACCAATGATTTCGGTGGTTTCTTCTATCATGTCAGGTTCGACAATCGCCGCTTGTTGTTCTTTGCTGTGAGTACAAGCACGATGAACGGTTTCGACGACTTCATTAACATCAAACGGTTTAGGCAGGTACTCAAAGGCACCACCATGAAAGGCAGCCACAGCACTTTCCAAGTCGGAATGAGCTGTCATGATAATGACCGGTAATTCGGGGTGTTTATCTTGGATAGTTTTTAGTAATTCAAATCCGTCCATGCTCGGCATCCGAATGTCGGTAATCAATGCTTGCGGAATACTATGTGTTAATTCCTTTAATAGGTCGTTAGCATTGGAAAAACTACGCGTATTGATGTGAGCTTTTTGCAAAGCTTTTTCCAAAACCCAGCGAATTGATTTGTCGTCATCGACAATCCAGACATTATCCGAAATCGGCATCAGCTATCTCCCTAAGCGAGGCTGTTTTAATCATTAATAGGTAAGTAAATTGAAAACACGGTGTGGCCGGGTTCGCTTTCGCATTCGATTAGGCCGTTATGTTGATTAATCAAAGATTGGGCAATTGACAAGCCTAAGCCCGTGCCTTCGGCTCGGCCAGTAATCATGGGGTAAAAAATCCGTCCCATCAGTTCGGGCTTAATCCCTGGTCCATTGTCGATAACATCAATTTTTGCCACCAATTTGTGGTGTTTACGACCGATGGTCATATGGCGTTGGATTCGTGTTTTTATAGTAATCCGACCTTGTTTATCAATTGCCTGTACCGCGTTACGCACAATGTTTAGCAACGCTTGAATCAGCTGGTTTTTATCGGCTGAGAGTTCGGGAATACTGGGGTCGTAGTCGGTAATCAGTTGAATATGGCTATTGGTTTCGACGCTCACTAATTGCCTAACCCTTTCCAACACTTCATGAATATTGAGTGGGCTCTTATGAGCGGGTTTGTTGGGGCCGAGCATTTTATCCATCAAATCCTGTAGACGATCTGATTCGGCGATAATAATCTGGGTGTATTCTTTTAATTCAGGGTCTTGTAATTCCAGATCCAATAATTGCGCAGCACCACGCAAGCCACCTAAAGGATTTTTAATTTCATGCGCCAAGCCTCTGACTAACATGCGGCTAGTGTTTTGCTGAGCAAGCAATTGTTCTTCTTTAGTAATCCGTAAATGCCGATCAACTTGTTGTAATTCGATTAGAATTTCGTTGAAGCGACCGTTTTCCTGTAAAGGCGTTGCGCTTAGATTAACGGTAATGGTTTGATTGACCCGTTCTAAAGTCAATTCTCTATCGACTACAGGCTCATGGCTATTTAATCGGTTCAGCAAATCATCTAAAAGCAGGGTTTGCGGTGTTTTAAATAACTTTTGTGCTGGCGAGCCAATCAAATGCTTGGCGCTATCAGCAAACAGCATTTCTCCGGCTGGATTGATATAGGTTAGCAGCAAGTCTCTGTCAAACAACAGAATAGCTTCATTAAGATGGTCGAGGATTTTTTTATACACAATAGTCAGTGTTTTAAGCTAGATTGCTAGATTCTATGCAATTAACAAGCCAGTTTTTCAAGTGCCAAGTGGGGCGGGTTTTTTGGGGGGTGATGATGGCTGTTTGCACCAAATTAGTTCTTTAATGATTTGTGCTATCTAATTTGGTGCAAAAAGTTTTGAGTTAGTCACTAATTGATGTTACGCAACCACAGCAACTTTCGTCGGTATGCAGCGCATACCCTCACTGCCATTAAGTTAAGGAAATAGACAAAATGTAGGGTCGAATTTATTCGACCTGTTGGCCTTGATGAGAAGTCCAAAGGCGAATAAATTCGCCCCTACAATTGCTTAACTTAATGGCAGTGAGCGCATACCCTACATGGATAACCGCAATTTTAAAACTGTTACACATGTTTAATAAAGGCTGACTTTACCCAACGCTATCAGCGTTGAGTCTATTTTTTAGTTGTCGATAGTGTTGCGTAATATCAGTCACTAATACAAAGTTTCTCGGCCCGATCGCTTTTCGCTGTGATGCGGTTGTCGTTATTTTCAACCCGCCAGCGGTAGCGCATTTCCATGCTTTTATTGATTAAAACGGCTCGTTCAACATCAATATAACCATCTTCTTGAAAAGCTCGCCAACCAATGTCGCGTTGCGAGTGACTTCTAACTGATTGATCTAGTACTTGTTCAACGGTCAAATTATCTTTGCAGGTTAGATTTTTGACTAATGTTGATGCTTGCTCTGCGTCTAAAG
>JBJSYX010000002.1:0-5522 GCA_046090005.1 Methylomonas sp.
TACACTCTGAAACGAACAAAGCCTGAGCTTGCCAAGGCACGCGCAAACATGTGTGTTCGCTGACGTATTCGCGATTGCGCCATTCATGCCATCAGACACATGCATCCGCCAACTTGAGCATGGACATAACCAGCAAGGCAAATTAGAACAAGGGGTTCGAGAGGTCATAGATGAAAATCAGCTGTTACTCGAATTACAAAGCCAAGGCCTAATTCCAATAAAAATAGCCATATCAGAACATAAAACATTTTTAGGATTTAGTATAGGTGAATTTAAACATAGACTATCAACTAAAAAAATTGTCGACTTCACCGGAGAATTGGCGACATTAGTTGAATCAGGATTACCATTGGATAGATCGTTAACCATATTGATAGAGATCACTGAAAATAATGAAATTATAAATGCAATAGTTGTGAATTTATTGGAAAGAATAAAGTCAGGTAAATCATTGGCTGATGCAATGGAAATGGAAACCAATGTGTTTACTAAATTCTATTTAAATATGGTTAGGGCAGGCGAGATGGGAGGTGATTTAGGTGGTGTTTTACATAAGTTATTCGACTATTTAGAACGCTCTCAAACTTTAAAAGAAAAAGTGACCAGTGCTTTAATTTATCCTGCAATGTTATTGTTGATGTCTATAGTATCTATGTTAGTTATGTTGGTGTTTGTTGTGCCACAGTTTAAAGATATGTTTGAAAGTGCTGGTCAAATTTTACCTATACCAACTCAGATCGTGGTCGCTGTCGCAGATTTCATCAAACAAGATTGGTGGTTGGGAATAGTAAGTGTATTGATAATAATACAAATAATAAATTGGCAATTATCAAGCCCAATAAGAAAAAAAAAGATAGATGGTTATCTCTTGAAAATGCCATTAGTTGGTGATGTATTGTTAGTTAAGGAAGTTGCTGTATTTAGTCGTACCTTAGGGACTTTGTTAGGTAATGGCGTATCAATATTGAAAGCAATCGTGATTGTAAAAGGAATTATTAGTAACAGTCTATTAGTTGATGTAATAGGAAAAGTAGAGAGCGATATAAAACAAGGTTCTACATTATCATTTTCTTTGGCGGAATTTAAAATATTTCCAAGGTTATTAGTGCAAATGATAAAAATGGGGGAGGAGACAGGGCGGCTTGAAGAAATGTTAATCAAAGTTGCAGATATTTATGATAAGCAACTAAGTAATAATATACAAAGAATGTTGTCATTATTAGAGCCTATGCTGATTATATTTTTAGGGTTGATGATTGGTGGGATTATCGTGTCAATATTATTAGCAATACTGAGTGTCAATGATTTGGCATTATAAAAAAAGGATAGTCAATGAATAGTTTTGAAAGAAAACAAGGTTTTACACTGCTAGAGTTATTGGTGGTATTAGGGATTATTGCCATGTTGGCTGGTATTGTTGGGCCGCAAGTCATGAAACATATGAGCGCTGCAAAAATAAAAGCAGCAAAAGTACAAATTGAGGATATATCAACAGCACTGGATATGTACAAACTGGATATTGGTAGTTATCCGAGTAATCAGCAGGGTTTGATTGCATTAATAGAAAGACCGGCTGATAGTAAACAATGGAATGGACCGTATTTAAGGAAAGAGAAAGTCCCCGTCGACCCTTGGCAGCAAGAATATCATTATCAACAACCCGGACAACATGGGAAGTTCGATTTATATAGCTATGGCGCTGACGATAAACAAGGTGGGGAAGGTGATGATCAAGATATTAATAGTTGGGAATAATGAAACCAAAGCCAACAACTAATCGAGGTTTTACCTTGGTTGAAGTGGTTGTGGTGTTAGTGATAGCCGTATTAGGTTTTAGTGTTATAGCGAATAATATCAATTCGGGTAATTACGCTACCAAATTGCAATTAGTCGCTCAAGATATAGCTTCAGCATTACGTTATGCGCAATCACGGGCATTAATGACTCAGAAATCCATATCAGTCGATATAAACCTTAGTAATAATAGTTATACCATTAGTGATCAGCAAAAAACATACAGTTTTGATAAAGAAATAGCGGTTACATTGGAAATTGCAGAGCAAGAATATACCGCAGATCAGGTGGCTAAGATAAGATTTTTCCCTGATGGCTCGTCAACAGGTGGGCGAATAAAAATAGAGTGGGGGAAATTTTTGAAACAGATAGATGTTAACTGGATAACTGGCAAAGTAACTGTTAATGAAAAAATATAGCGGGTTTTCTTTAATCGAAATTATGGTTGCTTTTGCAATTATGTCTATTGTATTAACGATGATTATTCGTGTATTTGCAACAGGACAGAGAATTGTTTCTCAAACTGAAAACTATAATATAGCAGTACAAATCGCAGAATCATTAATGGCAAGAGTGGGTGAGGATATAAACTTAGAGCGAAGTCAGTTTGATGGTGAACTGGAAAATAAATATTACTGGATAATTAATATTGAACCACTATTTATTGATTATAACTTGCTGATTGATGATCAATCCAACGCCAGCTCGCAATTGAAAAAAGTCAATGTCCAAGTTAGATGGGAAGATGAAAATAATAGTGCCCGAGTCGAATTGAATGCAATTAAGCAACAAATAAGACCATGATAAAAGTTCAGCAATTATTCAAAAAAGGGTTTACTTTGATTGAGGTATTAATTGCATTATCGATGTTAAGCATAATGATGGGATTGTTATTTGCTAGTATGCGGACATCAGTTGAGAGTTGGCATACAACGGAAAATAGAGTAGACGAAACTAATAAAAAAGCCGTGTTTTATCAGTTTTTTAAACAACATCTAGTGAATGCGAAACCTTTATATGAAATTAATTACGATAATACTCGGTTAACAGAGATAAAAAAAATGGTTTTTCAGGGCGATTCAACACGTATTAAATTTGTTTCGACATTGCCAGCCGCATCGATTAGAAAAGGTGAGCAAATTTTTAATATCGGTATTAGTCAAAAAAATCCAAACACTATTGCTGTTACTTTGACACCTTATAGGGAGCAAAAAAAATCAGTTGATGAATCTATATTAATAGATCATGTGAAACAGCTAGAGTTTTCTTATTTTGGAAAAATAAATGAAAATTTTGACAGAATCTGGGAGAGTGAATGGCATGATATGCAAGAACAGCCTAGATTAGTCAGGATAAAAGTATTATTAGATGATAATAGTATCTGGCCTGATATGATTTTTCCATTGAAAATAGCATCTTGGCATACATCGTCTTTAAATCAACAAGATTATAAAAGTTTTAATGATGGCAATGACAAGGCGAAATAGTTTCCATCAATTTGGGTTTGCATTGGTGATATTAATCTGGATACTGGGATTATTAAGTTTAATGGCAGCGAGTTTTACACAAACGATTAGACGTGAAATCATTATTAGCAACGGGCTTAAAACTAATGCGACAGCTTTAGCAATAGCCGAAACTTGGGTGATGATTTCAGGTTTTATGCTGACTCATCCTAATCCACAACAACGCTGGCTAGGTAATGGCACTATTTATCAAGTTAATATAAACTCAGCTGAGGTAAGAATTAGAGCATTTTCGGAAGAGGGTAAAATAGATATTAATACGGCAAAAGATGATTTATTACATGCGGTCATTAATTATGCTGTGAAAGATTTAAGGCAACAAAATGCCTTATTTGATGCAATAGCCGATTGGCGTGATGCAGACCAAGAGCCTCATCGATTCGGTGCAGAAGCAAGTCAATACGCCAAAATGGGCTTAACAGATCAACCCAGTAATCAACCATTCCAGAGTTTAGATGAACTGCAGTTAGTGCTAGGAATGGATGAGGATATTTTCAGCTCTCTTCAAGGATTAGTGACTGTCTATGCTGAAAAAACAGAAGTTGATTACAGTTTAGCCAGTGAGGAAGTGCTTAAAGCAATACTACAAGAATATCAAAATAAAAATATCCATGATATTGAATTAGAAAATAGTTTTAATAATAGACAGAATAATCGCGTATCAAAAAATGAGTTGACAGAGAAATTTGGTATTTTCACGGTTACTGTTGAAACACGTATGGATGATGATTCTGCTGCCAGCATAGAAACTGTTATAAAAATTCAAGACCAGCAGACTAATATGATTCTTGATTGGCGCTATGGGAGAAAAAATCAATCATTATTTGATGATGTCTTTTTAAATCAAGTTATCCTTGTTGAAAATGAATTTACAAACAACCATTAATTTCGACTTAAAACGTTTTTGGGTTTGGTGGATTGATGAAATAAGTTTTTTTGTGCCTAAAAAAATAAAATCAATGTTAGTTGATCAAAGTGGCATTCTAGTAGTTTCTAAAAATGAAAATATATTTGAATTAAAATTTCATAAAAAAAATGAGCATAGTGTGTTTTTAAACCTTTCAATTGATGTTGATGCACATGAGGATTTTCTTCTTCTCAAAGAGAGGTATCCTTATTTGGAGAAAGCAAAAATTGTCTTGGTTTTAAGTGAAGAGATCTCGATAAGAAAGGTTATTAGTATACCGTTAGTTGCCTATGATAATTTGCAACAAGTGATTGGGTTTGAGTTGAATCGCTATACACCATTTACTCCTGAGCAAGCCTATTATTCATTTATTCCAGTAGGTAAAAATGATCATGAGCAGATTAAGCTAGTGTTAGTGCTAACACCGAAATATATTTTAGATGATATTATGGAGAGGCTTTTCAACTTAAATATATTTCCAGAGAAGGTTGATTGTGACAATGCAAATCATAATAAACAAGATTACGACTTATTGCCAGATAAGTATAGGCCAACAGAGGATAATTATAAAAAAAATATTCGAATATTGACAAATTTGGCGATGTTTTCTTTGTTTTTTTTAGTCATGATAGTGCCGGTCTGGCGATTAGATAATACGGTTGATGTTTTAAAGAAAAAAATTACTCTATTCGAAAGTGGTTTTAATAAAGCTATCCAGCAGCAACAGGAAATACAATCTTTAAAAAAACAAACTGAGGCATTAATTAAAATAAAAACCGATAAACCTGTTGTAGTAGAGTTATTAAAAGAGTTAACTCATTTATTAAAAGATGATACTTGGTTAATTAACTTTCAATACATCGATAACAAGCTGCAGATTCAAGGAATTTCACCCAACTCTTCAGCATTAATTGGATTGCTGGAAGCGTCGTCAATGTTTACCAATGTGATATTTGTTTCCCCAATTACTCAGGACAAGAGCTCGGGTAAGGAGCGCTTTCAAATTAGTCTTGATATAAACACTCATAGTGCTGATTTGAATTCAACTAACAAAGGATCGGTCATCAATGAATGATATACATCATAAACGTTGGATTGCATTGGCAGTTTTAGTGTTGTTAATTTCTATATTAACACTTTCGATTATTTATCCATTATTTTCGATATGGATAGAAAGTTATCAACAAAAATCTGAATTGGTTTTTAAATTACAAAAGCAACAGTCTATCTTAGATATTAAAGATACTATTGCTGATAATTTAGAAAGTGTTAGAAAACAGTTTCAAGCACAAAAC
>JBJSYX010000003.1:0-2551 GCA_046090005.1 Methylomonas sp.
AAGAGAGAGAGCATAAGAGTGCTCTTTCCGCAACCAGTTCTCCCGACTACTCCGATCTTCTCTCCCGCATTAACAGTAAATGACAATGACTTGAGGCTGTCAGGACCGGATCTACATGTATAAAAGTTGGCCCATAGTTTGCAATAGCTTCTCCAGTACCTGACTTTTTAATGAGACATCGACAGTTTCTCCAATATCGACACTAGGAGCGGCGTCTTCTGTGAACTTGCTTAAATCAGGGAAAGATTTCGCATGTTCTGAATCAGTCTGTCCAAGTCGCTTAGATAAGCTCATTTAAATCTCCGGAAAAAACCGCGTTTAATCTCGGTGTTCGGGCGATAAATATCATCTGTTTTCGATGCTAATTCGATGATGGCTTTGCTAACGGGGTGTTTTGGTTGGTCTAAAACTAAAGGTACGCCTCGATTGGCAGCTGCTGAAACTTCCGTACTAGATGGGATGACGCATGAGAATTTTTCACCGATCATTTCTTCGACTTCAGCTTGGGTAAGTCCCACTTTTTGATCTGATCTATTTAACACAAATTCCAACTTAGATCGATTAATTTTTATTGCTTCAAGAGTATCAATAACTAAACTTAAATTCTTAATTGCAGGCATATCTAGAGTTGTTAGCAAATAACAGCGATCAGCTTGATCAAATACTTTTAAAATTACATCAGTAAAAGCTGGGGGAGTGTCAACAACAATATAATCATAATTATTTCGTAAAGAATTAAGCAGACTATCTACAAGGTTTGTAGAGATAAATTCAATATCAGTCGGATTTGTAGGCGCTAACAAGACATCAAGATTTTCGCCCTGATGAGACATTAGTGATTGAACTCCAAAATCATCCAAACTATTCTGCATTGAAATAGCATCGCTGATTGTCTTTTTAGGGTCGATTTGCAAGGAAATCGCTACGTCGCCAAATTGTAAGTCAAAATCAAGTAGTGCGACTTTGGCTTTTTCATAATTTGCCAGCGCCATTGCAAGATTCACAGATAGTGTTGTTTTGCCGCAACCTCCTTTAGCAGAGAATACGATTAAAACTTTGCCTCTTGATCTTGCAGAGTCTGGAGTTGCGGCTGCATTTAAAAGTTGATTTGAAATAGCTAAAGATCTTTTAGTTGCGGCTACAAGATTGCTTGCATCTTCTGAGCTTATAACTTCTCTTATACCGGCTTTTATTGCCTCAGACATTGTTGATACGTCTAAGCGATTTCGGACAAGAATTACACCTAGCGAGGGTTTGGTAACGCGAAAATGTTCTGCAATTTCTTTAGCAATTTCGAGATTTATGCTTTGGCTAATAACAATAAGTTGCTCATTTGGATCTTGCGCAATTGAATCATACAATTCATATGCGCTATTCGCTTGTTTTAAATTCCCTCCGAGAGTGAATTCCAAACGTTGTTTCTCCACATCATCACTTACCAAAATATATGTCATTTATTATCAGCCTTGGCTCAATACATTAGCGTCAGTGATACTGATTGCTTGATCCACATTAACTAAATTGCCAATTAGTCCAAAGTAAAGCGACAATGTTTGTACTCCATGGATTAACTTAGCCGCTTGATATGGTGTCACAGCGAGAGTAATTAAAGCTGAGGTACTAGAACTTGTAGGGGTTTCTGTCGGTACAACTTGATTTCCTACGGCAATGATTAACGCTTTTGGCAATAATATTTTAGTAGCTTTACCAGCGTCTTGCTTGCCAGTAGCAAAAATAATTACTTCAGATCCTGGTTGTATAAATGAACCCACATGATTAGGTTCCCCGACAGTGATAGTGACAGCTACTTGTCCATCCGGGATTACTAATGATCCGGTTTTAGCGGTGACTGCTCCAAAATTACTCTCAACTAAAATTTGACCTGGTTGAATATTTTGAAGGGCTACTAATTTGGAATTTAGTCCATCAATAATCTTGATTGCGCCGTTTGGAATACTTATAGTTGGAAAATCTTTCTTTTCAAGATTGCCATTATTCAATGCATCACTAAGCGAAGTTCCAGAAGTTATTTGTTTAGAGACTATATATATTGATTGCAACTCTTGAGTTGCCTTTACCCTTCTTTCAACCCCAGATGTGTAAGTAAAAATGCTGACACCGACAAACAGAGACAAAACTATAATGATTAGCAACTGCAATGTTGAGCCAGTCGGTTTTTTAGAAAATTTAAATGCCATCTATATTTCCTTTACGCTAATAATTGCACCGCCATGGCTCCGACTGCTGGGAAATTCGGGTCTAAAGATACATCAGCTCCAGGCACGATTGCCCTTACAAATGTTCCATTTACACAATTTCTGGTTGAATCACATGCTGCTGGCCAACCACCCGAAGGCGATGTGCCGCCGGATCCTCTATTTTTGAATTTATAACCTAAGAATTTAAAACTAAAGAAACTAGCAACGTTAAATTGATAGTTACCCTGGCAGTTGTTTGATCCGGATTGACATTGCACACTCGTTACAACAGGCAAGAAAAGGATCATTCCTAATAATGAATTTAATTGATTATAAAATTGCGTCTGACCACC
>JBJSYX010000004.1:0-2177 GCA_046090005.1 Methylomonas sp.
GTGAAGAATTGCCGGTATTTCGATTACAAAGATTGCGGGCCAGAACCCAACCGGGATTCGTCTCGGATAGTCGCGATATGTTGCTAGATTTATACGGTGCCGAGGCTGAATATTCAGCGGATGCCTTAGAAAATATTTACAGTGAATTAGAAACCGTTAGCCGCAAAGTGCTTAGCCAATCCATGAGCGATGAAGAAGCAGCGGGAATTTTGGCCGATATTGCAGAAGAGGAAGACTTAAATGGTCGGATTCGCCGCAATATGCTGGATACTCAACGAGCGGTTTCGTTTTTATTGCGTCGAAAATTGCTCACCGCCACCCAGTTAGAGGATGCTCAGCAAATTCTGCGCGATATAGAGTCATTAAATAGCCACACCGCGTTTTTGTTCGACAAAATCAACTTCTTGATGGACGCAACCGTCGGTTTTATTAACATTAACCAAAATAAAGTCATCAAGATATTTTCGGTTGCTTCGGTTGCCTTATTACCACCGACTTTAATCGCCAGTATCTACGGTATGAATTTTAATCATATGCCCGAGCTTGAGTGGATGTTAGGCTATCCATTCGCGCTAGGTCTTATGGTGTTTTCGGTCGCCGTGCCTTATTTGTTTTTTAGACGCAAAGGATGGCTACGCTGATGACAAGTCATGCAATAGCTATCTTTGGTGAAGTTTTATTCGATCGATTTGCAGATGGTTTAGAAGTCTTAGGCGGCGCACCGTTTAATGTTGCATGGCACCTCCAAGCCTTTCAGCAAGCACCGTTATTTATCAGTCGGATTGGCGATGACCACCCAGGAACCAAGATTCAAGCAGCGATGCAATCTTGGGGAATATCACAAGCGGCTTTACAAGTTGATAGTCATTATCCAACCGGTGCCGTTGAAATAATTCTCAACAATGGCGAGCCTGAATATGAGATTTTGGCTAATCAAGCCTATGATTTTATCGATACCCAAGCAATGCAAGCCATTGATTGTCCTGTTTTGTATTTTGGTAGTCTAGCCGCGCGACACCCAGTTTCGCGTCAAGCTTTGCAACAGCTGATTAAGCTTCATCAGGGTAAAGTATTTGTCGATATTAATTTACGCGCGCCTTGGTGGAATCAACCACTGGTCGCCGAATTATTAACGCAAGCCGATTGGGTCAAACTCAACCAACAAGAATTGCAGTTGTTGCAAGCAACCGATGGAAGTATCGAAACCCAAATGCGTCAATTTATCGAGCGTTATCAATTAGAGGTACTAATTGTTACATTGGGCGAGCAAGGCGCCTTAGCGATTGCCGGTGATGGTGAGCTGTTAAAAGTGGTGCCAGATTGCCAGCAAATAGTGCTTGATACGGTGGGGGCGGGCGATGCTTTCGCTTCGGTATTATTGTTAGGGATGTTAAAGGCCTGGCCTTTGGCAATCAGTTTACAACGAGCTCAACAGTTTGCTTCAGCTTTAGTCGGACATAGAGGTGCAACTGTTAATGAGTTAGCTTTTTATCAATCCTTTAAAGCCGCTTGGCTTTAAATCGCAAAAAATCCGATTGTTTCATCAGTGAAATAAACTACGGAAAATCCTTAAGTACCAAGATTCAGACTGATCCGTTGAAGCTAAATCTTTGGCACTATCTTGGCTATTGTCGGTGTTTAACATCTGATAAATCGATAAACAGCCTTGGCAACAAAATAATTTCTCGCCTTCCTTGGTTTTAAGCTTAAAGCCCGATGAGCTAGGTAGTGACTTGCAGTAAACGCATAAGTCAGATGTTTGGTTCATAGATGTCTCTTCTAAAGTTAATCAATCTACGGTTCTTTAAAAAGTAGGGGATATGCTACATCCAAAGCAAGATTTTACGTTAAATAACATAGTTTAATAAATTCGCTGGCGGTTGTTGATCAGAAGTAAATGCCTTACTTTTTGATTTTTAAGGTTTTTTCTGTTATTGGGTGTTTTTTGTTGCGTTGAATTACAGGATGTTGATGAAGACTTAAGTAATCGAACCACAGTAATTAGCCATTAATTGAAAAAAATTATTAAATAAATTCAATAGACTTAATATTTGTTGTGTCGGAATGCTTATGGTAACTTTCTTAAGTGCCTTGCAAAAAGTTAGCATGTTTTTAACCATCATCATCCTTAAGCAGTCTTGGATTCGACCACCAGATATTACACTTTTACTTGTTAT
>JBJSYX010000005.1:0-3140 GCA_046090005.1 Methylomonas sp.
GGAAATCGAGGAAACCGGCCGGGACACAAAAAAGCAGTTCATCACGGTCGCACTCGCCTGCGGGTGACGACGCTGGAAAACCGCGAAGTGCCGAGTCCCTTTTGCCAACCCCCAGTAAACGCTTTGGAGCACAGGATGCAAGCGGCGGTCGGGTGGCCTTTTCTTTGGTTACTTTCTTTTGGCCACGCAAAAGAAAGTAACTCGCCTGTCGGCGCGAGAACCAACTTTAAAATGGCTTCGCAACGCGAAACTTTATTTAAACCACTAATTCACTCAATGCTAAATTGCGTAACATCGGTTAAATAAGCCGCTACCGCACTGATTTCCGCATCGCTATAAGCCTTGGCGATGCGTGGCATCAGCGTGGCATTGGTTTTGTCGTATTTAAAATCCAGCATGGCTTGTTGCAAGCGTTGCTGGCTATAGCCGGTTAATGAAGGAATCGCTGAATTAGTGGTTGGTTTTGGGTTGTGACAATTAAAGCAATTAAGCGCAATGCTTTGTCCGCTCAGTTCGGCGTGGCTATTGAAACTAGCTAAACTTAAAACCATTACCAACCAGCGTTTCATTTTGCTGCTAACTGTAATTTTTGTCGGAAAGTTTCGTACATCAACACACCAGCCGCTACCGAAACATTCAAACTTTCAACTTGCCCAGCCATTGGAATTTTGACTAAAAAGTCGCAATGTTGACGGGTTAAATGGCGCATCCCGCTACCTTCTGCACCCATCACAATCGCCAACGGCATATCCAGTTTCATATCAAACACGGTTTGTTCGGCTTCACCCGCTGCGCCCATAATCCAGATGTTTTGCTCTTTTAACCAACGCAAAACTCGAGCTAAATTAGTGACTTGATAAACCGGCACGGTTTCTGCCGCGCCACTTGCTACTTTGCAAACCGTTGGCGTAATGCCAGCAGCATTATCCTTGGTGACAATAATGCCATGTGCGCCCACCGCATCAGCAGTACGTAAACAGGCACCGAGATTATGCGGGTCTTGTACTTGGTCCAAGATTAGATAAAACGCGGTTGCCTCTAAGTTTTCAACATCGTGTTTTAGCTGGTCTTCGCTACGCATCGCTGGTAATTCAACGGCGGCAACAATGCCTTGATGATTTTTGCCATCGGCCATTTTGTCGAGTTTTTTGCGATCAATTTTTTCAGGCTTAATGCCAATCGCAATTAAGTCATTAATTACTTGGTTTAAGCGTGCATCTTGGCGTTGGCCATCAATCCAGGCTTTTTGGATTTTTTGTGCGGAATAGTCCAGTGCCGCTTGTACGGCGTGGATTCCAAATAATTGTGTGGTACTCATGATTTACGTGGTTTTTTAGCTTTGGCTTTTTTAGCCGGTTTTTTGGATTTTGGTTTAGCTTTGCTTTTCGCTTTAGGCTCGTCGGCTTTTTTGGCGCGTGGCTTGGCTTTTGTGACAGGTTTAGTGGCTTTTTTAGCCGATTCGAGTAATTCAAAATCGATTTTCTTATCGTCTAAATTGACCCGAACCACTTTGATTTTCACACTATCACCCAAGCGATAACGAACCCCGGTGCGTTCGCCATATAAGCGATGGCTGGCCGCATCAAACAGGAAATAATCCTGACGCAAAGAAGCGATATGCACCAAGCCTTCAACATAAATCGATTGTAATTCGACGAAAAAGCCAAAGCTGGTAACGGCGGAAATAATCCCGGTAAATTCTTCACCGATTTTATCCATCATGTATTCGCATTTTAGCCAGTTGACGACATCGCGAGTAGCTTCATCGGCGCGGCGTTCGTTGGCCGAGCAATGTTCACCCAGCGTCACCATGTCATTTGGTTTGTAATGAAATGTGCTGGCTGTGCCACCGCGTAAACTATGGCGAATCGCCCGGTGCACCAGTAAATCAGGATAGCGGCGAATCGGCGAAGTAAAGTGAGCATAGGCTTCCAGAGCCAAACCAAAATGGCCTTTGGTATCTGGGCTATACACCGCTTGTGACATTGAACGTAACAGCACGGTTTGAATCAAATGTGCATCGGCTCGATCTTTAACTGATTCCAATAAACGCATGTAATCTAAAGGATGTGGCTGGTCGCCACCGCCCAAATGCAAACCTAATTCGCCTAAAAAAGTTCTCAGGGTTAACAGTTTTTCAATCCCAGGGCCGTCATGGATACGCAGTAAACGTGGGATTTTTTTGCGATTTAAAAACTTGGCCGCCGCATTGTTAGCGGTAATCATAAATTCTTCAATCAGCTTGTGGGCATCGTTACGCACTACCGGCACAATCTGCTCAATTTTGCGATTTTCGCCAAACACAATCTTGGTTTCTTGAGTATCAAAATCCATTGCCCCACGCAGTTCACGTTGGCGGCGCATGGTCTGATACAAGCGATACATGGTGGTTAAATGCGGCATCAATTCGGCATATTGATTTGCCAGTTTTTGATCGCCATCTACCAGCATTTTCGCAACTTGGGTGTAAGTTAAGCGCGCATGAGATCGCATCACTGCTTCAAAGAATCGTGAGCGGGTGACAATGCCTTCATCGTTGACCAATAACTCGCAAACCATACATAAACGGTCAACGTGTGGATTGAGCGAACATAAGCCGTTCGACAAAATCTCTGGCAACATTGGGATGACTTTTTCTGGAAAGTACACCGAGGTGCTGCGGCTTTGCGCTTCATTATCTAAAGCAGTATCGACATGAACATAATGAGAAACATCGGCAATCGCTACCAATAGCTTCCAGCCTTTCGGAGTTTTTTGGGCATAGACCGCATCATCAAAATCACGGGCATCTTCGCCGTCGATAGTCACCAATGGTAAATGGCGAATGTCTTCACGACCTTGTTTAGCCGCTTCGGGTACTTCGGGTGTTAGTGATTTGATTTCGTTTAGTAAGGCTTTTGGCCAAACATTCGGCAATTCATAAGAACGAATTGCCATCTCGATTTCCATGCCGGGTGCCATGTGCATCCCTAAAACTTCGGTGACGCGGCCGATTGGTTGGCAATGTTGAGTGGGTTGTTGAACAATTTCAGCTACCACAATTTGGCCTTTTTTAGCGCCGCCAGTGTCTTCCGAAGCGCTTAATAGATCTTTAGCAATTTTTTTATTATCAGGCATCCCATAAGCGACTTTGCCTTCGA
>JBJSYX010000006.1:0-8903 GCA_046090005.1 Methylomonas sp.
TTTGTGGTTTCAATTTGATAAACCACAGTTGGTGCTGTAGAAATTAAATCTAATTGATATTCTCTTTCTAAGCGTTCTTGGATAATTTCCATATGCAATAAGCCCAAGAAACCGCAGCGAAAACCAAAGCCCAAGGCTTGCGAGGTTTCGGCTTCGTAATTCAAAGCCGAGTCATTAAGGCGTAATTTGTCTAATGCTTCGCGCATAGTGCCAAAATCATCGGAACTGACCGGATACAAACCCGCAAAAACCCGTGGTTGGACTTGCTCAAATCCTGGTAAAACTTCGGTCGCTGGATTGTCAGCAGAAGTAATCGTATCCCCGACTGGCGCACCAAAAATATCTTTAATACCAGCAACAATAAAACCTACCTCACCGGTATTAAGCTGTTGTTTTTCTAGCTGTTTTGGCGTGTAAACACCGAGCTTTTCCGCATAAAACGATTTACCGGTCGACATCACGGTAATTTTTTGTTTTCTGCGCAAACTGCCGTTAACAATCCGCACCAATGACACCACGCCTAAATAATTATCGAACCAAGAATCGATAATCAAGGCTTGCAAGGCACCCTCTTCTTTGCCGGCTGGTGGTGGAATTTTTTGAATTAATTGATCCAGTACCGCTTCAACCCCAATGCCAGTTTTAGCACTAATTTTTAAAGCGTCATCCGCCGGAATCCCAATGACATCTTCAATTTCAGTAATCACCCGTTCTGGCTCAGCCGAAGGCAGGTCGATTTTATGCAACACTGGCACTACTTCTAAACCTTGTTCAATCGCGGTATAGCAGTTGGCTACACTTTGCGCTTCCACACCTTGTGCGGCATCGACGACTAGTAAAGCACCTTCACAAGCCGCTAACGAACGCGATACTTCATAGGAAAAGTCAACGTGACCAGGAGTATCGATGAAATTAAGTTGATAAACTTCGCCATCGCTGGCTTTGTAATCGAGGGTAACGCTTTGCGCTTTAATGGTAATCCCGCGCTCTCTTTCCAAATCCATGGAATCCAGCACTTGGGCTTCCATTTCTCGGTCACTTAAACCGCCGCAAATTTGAATGAAACGATCGGCTAGGGTTGATTTTCCATGATCGATATGAGCGATGATGGAAAAATTTCTGATATGTTTTTGATCCACTTAGTTTTTCTTGTTGTTGCCTAGACAATAGCGCCAAGCGATTGTCTTTATATTAAAAGGAATTAGTCAGCTAGTATTTCGCGGAACTGTTCAATAGTGTCGAGGGTTAAAGGTTGACGTTGATTATCCCAAGCTACGCCATCTAATCTATCAGCCAATGCTTGGATGGTATCGATAAAGTCTTCAAATACAGCTGCAGGATTATCAAGCTCACGCGGTTGCATGAAAAACACAATCCCTGGGCAGGAGAATTGATCGAGATTATCTGCGGGGAAGGTGCCTAACTCAGACATACTAGCTACCGCAAAATCCACCATGCGTCGACTATCGATACGCTCAAATACTTTCACCGAACCATAACGAAGCCCCACAGCCTCAAACGCTTCGAATAAATCTTCGCCATTAAAGCCTTCATCAGCACGAGCAACAATGCTGAATTCAATCAACTTCGGCAAATCGTAGCGCGTTACTTTTGGTGCTACCGATGCCGGCTTTGCTTCGCTCTGACCAGCAGCAGACTGACCGGAAATTTCATCAGCTTCATCCTCAAAATCGACGGGTAGCACAGCAAACTCATCGTCTTCTTCGAAATCGAAATCATCTACATCGTCGTCATCGGCTTCGTCTTCCAAAGCCTGACGACTGCTACGAAAACCTTTTATAAAATGCCATATCACGATCAGTACCATCGCTAGCAGACCAATCAAACCAATCACAAGTCTCAATAATTCTTTATCCATTAGCTTTCTGCCATGCTCACTGCTTCTTCAATATCAACCGCTACCATTCGGGAGACACCAGGTTCCTTCATGGTAACACCTGCTAGATGTTTTGCAATTTCCATTGTCACTTTGTTATGGGAAATGTACAAGAATTGCACACTTGCCGACATATCTTCGACCATCTTGGAAAATCGCACCACGTTAGCATCATCTAAAGGTGCATCCACCTCATCCAACAAACAAAACGGCGCTGGATTTAATTCAAAAATTGAAAATACCAAGGCTACCGCAGTCAAAGCCTTCTCGCCACCCGATAACAAATGAATTGAGCT
Organism: Methylomonas sp.; assembly: GCA_046090005.1. Classification (GTDB taxonomy): domain Bacteria; phylum Pseudomonadota; class Gammaproteobacteria; order Methylococcales; family Methylomonadaceae; genus Methylomonas. Next base: position 2,194 of record JBJSYX010000006.1, read on the forward strand.
ATTACGTTTCCCCGGCGGTCTGGCAATGATATTCACCCCCGCTTCCAACACATCTTGCTCGGTCAATTCCAGATAAGCCTGACCACCACCAAACAATCTTGGAAACTTCTCTTTCAATCCGCCATTGATTTTATCGAAGGTTTCTTTAAAACGCTGACGACTTTCCCGATCAATTTTACTAATCGCCTGATCCAAAGTCGTCAAAGCTTCCATCAAATCATCATGTTGTTCATTCAGAAACTTCATCCGCTCGGATTGGGTTTTAAATTCCTCAATCGCAGTCAAATTGATTGACCCCAAGCGTTCAATTTGTGTACTTAAATCATCAACCGCTATTTTCCATTTTGCTTCGCTGGCATCGGCAACGATATTGGCCAAAATCGCCTCGGGGTCGGCATCGACCTCTTCCAACTGCTCAGCAATGGTTTGCTGCCGCACGCGGCTGTCCTGCTGTTCAAAACGGATTTTATCCAACGCTTCTTTCTGTTTTTCCAAACTGCGCTGAGTTTGTGAATATTGTTCAGCTAATTCGCTAACGGTTTGTTCATTGGCTTGTTGCGATTGCCGCTCGGCTTGCAGATTATCTTCAAACGCTTGTTTTTGCTCCAACAATTGCTCTAACTGCATTTTTTCATCATCCAAAGGCGACAAACTGTATTGCAATTTATTTTCCAATTCGGCAATTCGATCCGCCGATTGTTGATGCTGTGTTTGCAAGCGTTCAATTTGCTTAGCGGTTAACAGTTCTGAAGATTTCAACGACTCAATTTGCGCGTGTAAGCGATGCAAATGTTGACGGGCTTCATTCACCGAAGCATCGGTATTTTGCTGTTGCGACTGAATTTGTTGGCTCAATTGCTCAAGCTCGGTTTTTTTATCACCCAACTCACCTAAAGCCATTTCCGCATCTTGTTTAATTAATTCAGCTTCGGAAATGGTTTCGGCATTTTCGGCCAGTTGTTGACTGATTTCATCAATCTCAAAATCCAACTGTTCTAATCGACGTTTTTGCTGTTCAAAACGGGCTGATTGCGCACTGTACTCGGCACTTTTCGCTGAATATTCGCCGCTTAAACGTTTTTCTTGTTGTTGATATTGTTCGCGATTAGCTTCAGCAGATTTCAGCGCTTGCTCGCTACTGTCTACTTGCTGCTCATCCTCAGCAATTGCCATCTGCAACTCACTTTGGCGTTGTTTTAACTCGCGTAATTCTTTTTCACGATGCAAAACCCCCGCTTTGCTATCACTGCCTCGGCTGATTTTGCCCCAGTCTTTACCCAACCAAGTACCATCAGCTAACACCACCGATTCATGCGCTTGTAATGCCATCGCTCGCGCTTGCTGCAAATTGTCGGCGCAATAAATTCCGCTCAATAACCCCGACAAATCCCAACGACTGCGTAATTTGCTGGCTAAATTAACCCCCGCTTGCTCAATACCATTGGCGGCATGGGTTTCAAATACAATCAAGGACTGCTTACCCAAATCTTCCAATGCACTAAAAACACTTTCGGCGCTATCAACACAAATCGCTTCCAGATAGCTACCTAACACAGCTTCTAAAGCAGTTTCCCAACCGGCTTCAGCTTCTAAAAATTCCGCCAAGCGTGGTTGTTGAGCCAAGCCTACTTGCTCTAACCAAGTGGTCAGCTGTTTTTTGTCTTTGCCCATCGCGTGTTGCTGGAGCAATTCCAAAGAACTGATTTTGCCGTTGACTTTTTGTAATTCAGCGCGATTTTGATGCAATTGATCGTGTAATTGCTTAATTTCAGGCCGCAATTCAGCAATGTTTTGTAACACGCTATCTAATTGCGCCTGTAACTGACTACGCTCGGTTTCAATCAACTCGATACTGCTTTCCAAACTTTCCAACTCAAATGCGTCTTGAGTATCAGCCAATAAACCACGCTCGCTGTTTAATTTGTCCAAGCGAATTTGCAACTGGCGATTTTGATTATCCAGCTGTACCAACTTGGTTCTTTGCACTTCGGCTTGTTCGCGATAACCGGCATTTTCAGCTAGAAAATCTTCCCATTGCTGCTGCCATTGCTGCTTTTGCAGATGCGCATCTTGCTGAACACCCAGCAAATCCTCTTCCCGCTCCCGCGCCACAATCATGGTTTCTTCGGCTTCCAGCAAAGTCTGACGAATTTCTTCGAGTTGCTGACGGTCTTGCTCGCAATCGTCTTGAGCTTGCTCGGCTTGTTGTTTTAAGCGATTGATTTCAATTAGGGTTTCTTCGTGGCTTTTTTCATTGTGCTTAATCGCTTGTTGTAAGCGACTCACCTCAGCCACCACCGAATAATAATCGGCTTGGGTAGCATCTAAATGTTGCTGCTGGGCTTTTTGCTCGCCACGTTTGATCTCCATGGCTTTTTCAGTATCCCGCAACAACACAAACAAGCGATTATGCTCTTCGGCAACCGCTTGTAATTTGTCTTCTAATTGCTGAGCAGAACGCTGGAAATTTTGCCAACGCATCGCCAATAACTCTTGTTTATAGCGGCGTTCTTGTTGTTTTAATTCGGTGTATTTTTCGGCTTTTTCGGCTTGTTTAGCCAAGTTTTTGATTTGTTTATCAACTTCGTCGCGTAAATCATCGAGTCGTTCGAGGTTTTCACGGGTGTGACGCATCCGGGTTTCGGTTTCCGAACGACGCTCTTTATATTTAGAAATCCCCGCCGCTTCTTCGATATGCACTCGCAAATCATCCGGCTTGGCTTCCACCATCCGCGAAATCGTGCCCTGCTCGATAATCGCATAACTGCGCGAACCTAAACCGGTGCCCAAAAACAAATCGGTAATATCTTTACGCCGACAACGTGAACCGTTAAGCATAAACAAGGATTGGCCATCACGACTGACTTGGCGCTTGATAGAAATGCTGTTGTATTGCGAATATTCACCGCCGGCTTTGCCTTCGCTGTTATCGAAAATCAACTCAACCGACGCTACGCTGACCGGCTTGCGTCCCGATGAACCGTTGAAAATCACGTCGGTCATGCTGCCGCCGCGCAAATGCTTAGCCGAGCTTTCGCCCATCACCCAACGCACCGCATCGATAATATTGGATTTACCACAGCCATTAGGACCGACAATCGCGGTCAGATTGCCATTAATGGGAATGGTGGTGGGATCGACGAAGGATTTGAAGCCTGCAAGTTTGATTTTTTCCAGTTTCATGACTGGGGAAAGCTGCTCAAAACGATTGGAAAGGCGGCTATTATCAACGAAATGCCCTTGAGAATGGAATGGATTTTGAAGCAATCGTTAATTACTGTTTAAAACCGCATTAGCTCTGGGCTTGAAAACCCCGCCCAATAGACATACCCTGCAGTTTTCAACCTAAGGCAATAACACCATGAGCACACTACTTGAAGCCAACCAAGACGCACTTTTTTTCCGCGCTAAAAACCAAGATAATCAACTCATTAGCCTGAATGATTTCAGCGGCGAGAAAAATCTGGTGCTGTATTTTTACCCAAAAGACGACACGCCGGGTTGCACAATTGAAGCCAACCAATTTACCGCATTAGCAGCTGAATTTGCCGCCGCAGACACCGTAGTTTTAGGCGTCAGCAAAGACGATTGCGACAGCCATAAAGCTTTTATCAGCAAATACAGCCTTAGCGTACAGCTGTTGGCTGATACCTCCGGCGAACTTTGTGAAAATTATGGGGTTTGGCAAGAAGTTGAAAAAGACGGCGTTAAAAAATGGAAAATCGTACGCTCGACGTTCGTCATTAATAAAGACGGGATTTTGGTTGCTGCGGAATATGGCGTGAATCCAGAAGGTCATGCACAAGCGGTTTTAGACTTGATTAACAATCTAAATAGTTAATAAGGATCGCGTTGTGAAGCCATTTTAAAGTCGGTTTTCGCACAGACAGGCGAGTGACTTTTCTTTGTTTGGGCAAAGAAAAGTAACCAAAAGCAAACCCACCCGACCGCCGCTTGTTTCCTGCGCTCCAAAGTTTTTGCTGGGGGTTGGCAAAAGCTTCGGTGCTCGGCGCGGCAGACGGGAAAATACTCAACCACTGCGTAGCATAAATTAAATTTTCAAGACATCACGCCGATGGGCGCGGATAATGGGGCATGACTAATACAAATCAAACCCCATCGACCACGCCTGCCGCTGATGTAGCAGGATCTAGTTTTGAGCAATTGCCATTATCACCATCGATGCTGGAAAACCTGCGACAGTTGCAATACCTGACCATGACCCCAATCCAAGCAGCCAGCTTACCGATTGCGCTGGCTGGCACGGACTTAATCGCCCAAGCCAAAACCGGTAGCGGCAAAACCGCCGCTTTTGCCTTGCCGATTCTGAAAAACCTCAATCAACCGCTGTTTAAAGTGCAAAGCTTGGTGCTGTGCCCGACTCGGGAACTGGCCGAACAAGTTAGCCAAGAAATTCGCCGTTTAGCGCGTTTTGCCGACAACATTAAAGTCCTAGCTTTATGCGGCGGTACCCTGATGCGCCCACAAATGACCAGCCTCGAACATGGCGCTCATATCGTCGTCGGCACACCAGGCCGGATTATGGATCACCTGCAGCGCACCAGCCTTGACCTTAGCCATATCACCAGCCTAGTGCTGGACGAAGCTGACCGCATGTTGGATATGGGCTTTTATGACGACATTAATTTCATCGCCAAACAATGCCCCAGACAACGCCAAACCCTATTATTTTCAGCCACCTACCCGAATGGCATCGCTAAACTAGCGAAACAATTACTGCATAATCCGCAGCAAGTTCACCTTCACGAACAACACGCCAGCAGCAAAATTCGCCAACGTTTTTACGAAGTCGATGACAAACAACGTCTACAAGCGGTTGCAAAACTACTCAAACACTACCGACCTGTCAGCACTTTGGCGTTCTGCAATACCAAACAACAATGCCGCGATTTATTGGATGAATTACTGGCGCAAGGCTTTAACGCCTTGACCTTAAACGGCGATTTGGAACAACGCGACCGCGACCAAGTGTTAATTCAATTCGCCAACCGCAGTTGCTCAGTATTAGTTGCCACCGACGTCGCCGCCCGTGGTTTGGACATTAGCCAATTGGAAGCGGTGATTAATGTTGATATTAGCCCCGACCCAGAAATTCATGTCCATCGCATCGGCCGCACCGGTCGTGCCGATGAAGATGGCTGGGCGTTGAGTTTGTTCAGCGCCCAAGAAACACCGCGAGTCAACAGCATTAGTCAGTTCATGGGCAAGGAACCAGAATGGCACCAGCTTAACGAATTAAGCGACAGCAACCCTGCCCCACTGCAACCACCAATGGTCACCCTGCAAATTTTCGCCGGTCGCAAAGACAAAATCAGACCGGGCGATGTACTCGGCGCACTGACCGCCGACGCTGGTTTTAAAGGTGAACAAATCGGCAAAATCAACGTCACCGAACAAACCACTTATGTAGCTGTCGAGCGCAGTATTGGGCGGGAAGCGGTGCGGAAATTGTCGGTGGGGAAAGTGAAGGGGAAAGCGGTGAAAGTGAGATTGTTGTCGGGAAATAATTAAATCGACGCCAAGCAAGTCGAAGCCAGATGGAGTTCAACGCCGTCTGGCCGAAGACTTTAAGCAAAGGTTTTTAGAACCAACGACAACACACCTGCAATCAGCACACCCATCATCCACTTAAGCACCGCCAACTCTGTCTTGATTGGCGCAAGCTCTTTTTCAAATTTAAAATCCAAATATTCTTTGGTGACCAAACTATCCTGAGCCTCCGCAATCACCCTTATAACCGCTTCAGCTTGCTCTTGAGCAAAGCCTGCGACTTTTAATTTATCAACCAACTCGAGCGTATCGAATGTAATGGTAGCCATAATCTTCTCGTGTAAATCTTTGTTGGTCGAGATTAGTCGCTGTTTTAATCATTGTCAACACAATCAAACCACCTCATCCGGCAAAAATCCACCCGCCTGCATGGCCCACAACCGATAGTAAAAGCCCTGCTTATCCAGCAAATCCTGATGACTACCATCCTCAACAATCCGCCCTTGGTCAAACACCAAAATCCGGTCCAAATGAGCAATCGTCGATAAACGGTGAGCAATCGCAATCACGGTTTTACGGCCCATCGCTCGATCCAAATTATCCTGAATGGTTTTTTCAGTCACCGAATCCAGACTCGATGTCGCTTCATCTAAAATCAAAATCGGCGCATCTTTTAACATCACCCGCGCAATCGCAATCCGCTGGCGTTGACCACCGGATAATTTAACCCCACGCTCGCCAACCAAAGATTGATAGCCTTCCGGTATCGCTTGAATAAATTTATCGGCATGGGCCAACTTTGCCGCCGCCGCCAAGTCTTCATCACTGGCATCCAAACGCCCATAACCAATATTGTCTTTCAAACTACGGTGGAACAAGCTAGGGTCTTGGGGAATTAAGCTGACTTGCTGGTGCAAACTGTCTTGTGTAGCTTGGCTAATATCTTGTCCATCAACCAAAATCTGCCCCGATTGCGGCTCATAATTCCGCAAAATTAAACTAACAAAGGTCGATTTCCCCGAACCGGAAAATCCCACCAAACCGACCCGCTGCCCCGGCTCGATCACCACACTTAAGTTTTCAAATACCGGACGATTAGCTTCATAAGCGAAAAAAACATTTTTAAACTCAATCCGCCCTTGGCTGACTTGCAAGGCTTGGGCGTTATCAACATCGACAATTTCATGCGGCTTAACAAT
>JBJSYX010000007.1:0-2721 GCA_046090005.1 Methylomonas sp.
TTTCGGGGTTACTTCTGAAAAAATCAAAAACACGATGGTCAAAATTGCGGTTGCAGGAGCAATCGCCTCATCACCACCAATGCGAATAGCAATAACGGTTGCCAAGGAAGAGGCGAGAATATTAACGAAATTATTGCCTAATAAAATCAGACCAATCAGTCGATCGGGACGTTTGAGCAATTGATGGGTTTTAACTGCGCCTCGGTGTTTTTTCTTTACTAAGTGTTGTAAGCGATAACGGTTAAGCGTCATCAGTGCAGTTTCTGAGCCAGAAAAAAAGGCTGAAATAATTAATAAAGCAGCTAGTATGCTAAAAAGCATACTCAGAGGAATGTCGTTCAAAGCCGTCGCTCGAGTTTCTAAACAAGTCGCTAGTTTCTATGCTGGTGAAAATTTGTCAAGTTGTTAAGCGTAAATTAAGTAAGGTTATTAAACGAAAACGCTTTAAATTATTTGAATAACATAATGAAAGTAATCACTTTTAATGATCACTAAATTCGAACATGCTAAAAATTTGGCGCCATTTGATGGACAGCTCCACTGTGTAAAAGCGTTTTATGCCCAAACCGATGCTGACGACATTTTTAAACAGTTACATACAGGTCTTAGATGGCAATCAGAACAATTGTTTATTTATGGACGTTGGTTAACGGTGCCAAGGTTAATGACTTGGCATGGTGACGAACAGGCCAGTTACCGTTATTCGGGTGTCACCCATCAGCCATTGCCTTGGACGCCATTATTGGCGCATTTACGCACTGATGTTGAAGCGGTTTGTCAGAAAGTGTTTAACAGTGTGTTAGCCAATTTGTATCGCGATGGCCGTGATTCAATGGGTTGTCATGCCGATGATGAAAAAGAACTGGGGCAAAACCCAACGATCGCGTCATTAAGTTTTGGTGAAACACGATTACTCAGATTTAAGCATCCTGACAGCGGTTATAAACTGGATATTGAATTGAATAACGGTGATTTATTGATTATGGCTGGCGAGTTACAGCATCATTGGCGACATGAATTGCCGAAAACGCGCAAGCCGAAGCAAGCGCGTATCAATCTAACGTTTCGGCAAATTAGCGAATTCGCAGAAAACGAAAAATATCCACCTCAATCAAAGCAAAGGCAAAAATCCACAGACCAGCATTAAAGGCATCCAACCAGCTGCCCATCCATCCCCAAACGATGACCATGCCAATTAGTCCAGCAAATATCACAAAAGAGGCGGCGACCACTTTCATGCGATTTTCACGAACTTTATCAGGATCACGCACTTCAATTTCTAATAAAGCCAGCAAGCCTAACCAAAGGCCAGAATTGATCAGGTTGAAAATATCGCCAGTGAATAAATAACCTAAGGTGACGATAACAATAACCGCAATTAAACCATTGCGAATTTGATGTAAGCGGCTGTCGTCAAATGGCAAAGGTGCTGCCGCAGTTTCTAATTCAAAAGACAGCAATAGAGCCAACCAAGCAAATGAATCAATCGCACTGATAAAACTACCCATTAAGGCATAAAGCAACGAATTTAAAGTTAACAAAACCAAGATAGTTAATCGCAGTTTTGCATTAGGCAGGGAAGCGAGGGTTTTAAACATCGGAACTATAAAATAAGCTAAAGAAAGGGCGGCAATTCCGCCCTAGCGAGTAATCAAAAAATGCTTATTGAACGAAACAGGCTTTTTCAGCTGCTGTTTCAGCCTCTTTTAATTTGCTGCGTAAATCTTTTGACTGTTGTGGATCGCGGAAAGCGGCACCCGCTTCACCTGGGGTTTTTTGCATTTGACCAAAAGTCCTGGCCGCATCGTATTCTTCAAAGCGTAATTTTTCGGCAATTTTGTCGATTTTGCAGCCACAAGCGTATTGATTGATATAAGTTAAACCGCCATGTTTAGCGACGCACTCCAATACATAATCAACCCGATCACGGGTCGGAAAATCGTTGATTAATGCTTTAGTTTCGGTGGCTTGAATCTCACTAGAACTGGTTTCCTGGGTTGTCGCGCAACCAGACAATAAAGCGACTGCTGCAAGGGTAGAAAGCAAGGTTTTTTTCATAAGGCAATCAAAGTTGATAAGGTTAATGTTCGGCAGCAAACTCGACAATCTGTTTTAGCTGCGGGTTCATTTCTACTGCAAATTTATTCAATTCGGGATTATCGGTATTTTCCGGCAAGAGATGGGTTCTGATAATGGTTTTGCCGTTCATTTGATAAATCACCACATTACATGGCATATAGCCTATCGCCAAAGGGCTAATCTCCAACACCTGTCTTGCTAGTGTTAAGTTACAAAACTGAATAGTGTCATAATCTGGAAAATTCTCAGCACCGCGTTCGCGTATCACTTTACCGACACGACTATGACCGGTAATACGGAAATTATGTTCAGCAATAGCGACTTCAGTTTCCGCTAATACTTCGTCATAAGGTTTTGTGGTTTCCAACTGGTAGTAAGTTACCAGCTCTTGATGGATAGGCAAGGGCTGTGAAGCACAGCTTGCAATCAGCGGTAGGCTTGCGAAAATGGCAACTCGATTCAACATAGGCAAAGCTTATCATTATGAGCGATCAAAACAAAGTCAGTGGCGTGGTGCTAGCTGGTGGACAAGCACGGCGAATGCAGCAGCAAGATAAAGGCTTGGTGCTATTTAAACAGCGGCCTTTAGTTAGTTATCCTATAGAAGCTTTGGCGGCAGTCGCTAAGGATTTGCTGATTAGC
>JBJSYX010000008.1:0-6490 GCA_046090005.1 Methylomonas sp.
TGGAATAACACTCATTTTTTTTGCCCTCATGATCTCGCTTGATTAGCTCTTTGCCTGCCAAACCATAACCACAAATACCGTTGCCACTCTGGTAAAGAAAAATTACATCATTTTCCTGTAAGCATTCTATGTTTTCCTTCCAGCCTGAATAGAAAGCCGATGCCTCTACATTCTCTAGCATGGTGTAATGATCTGCTTCAGAATTATTGAAGTTTGTATTGAGCATGAAGTATCGTTCTTCAGTGCTTGGCTCGTAGCGTTCAACTTCAGAAGGCAATTCAAGTTGTTTTTCAAGTTCTTCAATTCCACCATGAATGAAGGTTGTTATCAGCTCTGAACGTGTTTTATCTATTGCTGACGCCAGTTCATCGATAAGATTTACGGTTGTACTAGGAAGACGCACAGAAAGTAGCTGGGAATCAGAAGGGATGTTGATAAGGTTCTTAATGTGCGTTGATAGTGACATTGGTAATAGCTCCTATGTAATGAAAGTATATGACGCAATATAATGCAATTCATTATGTATTTCAATTTGTATTACAAAAATCTTTCCTGATTACTTATAAGTTTCAGCTAAATCTGGCGGCAATTGAATTTCGCGTTCCCCGTTCCTGCTGATTCTTAATGAAAATTTGGATTGGGCTGCTAACTTAATTTAGAGCTTATTTCATGAGTTATGGGCAGTCCGTCGCCAGACGGGGTTTGTAACCCCGCATACACTGTTTATTGTTACTTTGAAATGATTTGAAACGTTAAGAACGGGATAAATATCCCGTCCTGCTATGAGAAGCGAAAACCCATTGTTCGCTTCGGGTTCGCTCAGCCAACGATTTGAGTAATGGCTAACCTTGTGAATATCGCCCCATACATTAGGTATGAGAACTTAAACACTAACCCAAATCCGCGGCTCTTTCCCCACTGCTAATCCGCCCACCTTCCAGCACATCAAAAATATAAACCTTACCATCGCCATGATGGCCACTATGAGCGACGCGCATCACGGTTTCAAAAATTTTCTCGACTACATGATCAGGCGCCAATATTTCTACTCTTTTCTTCGGCAAAAACGGTTTGTAATCTTGAATATGTTCAGTACGCTCACGACCAAAGCCATCACAATCAATCACTGTCATCCCTGGAAATCCTGGGATTTCCATCAAGGCGAGCGTTACTGGACTCAGTTTGTGAGGTTGGATGTAAGCACGTATTTCTTTCATAAAAATCCTTTAAGGCTCATCGGCCTCAGCAAAATAACGGTAAAGCGCGGGTAAGAGGGTTAATGTTAACAGTGTCGCAGTGATTAAGCCGCCGATAATCACCACCGCAAACGGTTTGGCGGTTTCCGAGCCAACGCTGGTTGATAATGCGGCGGGGAACAAGCCCAGCATCGCCATCAATGCCGTCATCACCACCGGTCTTAAACGACTCACTGAGCCATTCACAATCGCATCATGCAAAGACTGACCTTCGCGGCGTAGCTTGTTTAAGTTTGAAACCAGAATCACGCCGTTTTGCACCGCAATCCCAAACAAGGCAATAAATCCCACCGCCGCCGACACACTTAAGTTAATCCCCGTCGCCAATAAAATCAACAAACCACCAATCATCGCAAATGGGACATTCATCACAATCAGCACCGCATTTTTGACTGACATAAACGCCCAAAATAACAGCACGAAAATTAAGCCCAAACTAATCGGCACAATAATCGCCAAGCGTTTCATTGCCCGTTGCTGATTTTCAAACTGACCGCTCCACACCACCCGATAACCCGGCGGTAAATCGACTTGCTGCGCCACTTTCTGCTGAGCTTCGGCAACAAAACTGCCTTGGTCACGGTTGATTAAATTACATTTAATCGCAATCCGCCGCATATTGTCTTCACGACTAATCCGCGAGGCGCCTTGATTAACGCTAATCGTCGCCAGTTCTGACAAAGGAATCCGCAGTCCATCTGGGGTTTGCACGGTTAAATTTTCTAAACCAGACACTGAGTTACGCGCCTCTTCTTCATAGCGCAGGGTTATATCAAATCGACGCTCCCCCTCCAGAAATTCCGATGCCGCTTTACCGCCCATGCCAATTTCCATCACTCGCTCAACATCACTGACTTTAATGCCATAGCGCGAGACTTTAGCGCGATCAATATCGACAATCACCTGCGCCAAGCCGGCTTGCTGCTCAGCGGCAACATCGGTTGCGCCACGAATTGAGGCAAGGATGTGGGTAATTTGGTTGGCTTTGTCCTGCAACATTTGCAAATCACTACCAAATACTTTGATGGCGATTTCACCTTTAACACCGGAAATCGCTTCTTCGACGTTATCTTGAATCACCTGTGAAAAGTTGGTCAAAATCCCTGGAAAAATCGCCAACTCTTTATCCATTGCTTGTACCAATTCGTCTTTGTTTTTATACCGCCATTGGTCTTTCGGATTCAGGTCAATCAGCACTTCAAGATTGTTAAAACCTTTCGGATCGGTGCCGTCTTCGGGACGCCCCAATTGCGTCAACACGGTTTTAGCTTCAGTAAACTGCTCCAATTTACCACGCACTTGTCGCTCTAGCTCTTTAGCGGTATTTAAGGAAACCGGCGTCGGCAAAGTAATCGTCAGCCAGATATTACCTTCATCGAGCTTGGGCATAAATTCGGTACCGATGAATTTCACTGACATAAAACTCAATACCAGCGCAGACACCGCACCAATAAACACGGCTCGGGCGTGCCTTAACACCCATTCCAGAATTCGTCGGTAATGCCGTTCCATCGCATCGACTAAAGGATTATGACGCTCGGCAATTTTTGGCCCCAACAAATAAGTCAGCATCGCCGGTACAAAAGTCAGACTGAACAGCATCGATGCGACCAAGGCAAAACTCAAGGTATAAGCCATTGGTGAGAAGATTTTCGCTTCGACACGTTGGAAAGTGAAAATCGGTAGAAAGGCGATGATGATAATCGCTTTCGAAAACAGAATAGGGCGCCCCATTTCGGTAGCAGTATTTAGCAAGGATTGTCGCAAATGGCGAATGTCGGCATTGCGCTGTAAATCCAACGTAACTTGCACCATCACCGCTTCAACCAACACCACCGCGCTATCAACAATAATCCCAAAATCAATCGCGCCTAAGGAAATCAAATTAGCGGAAATACCATTCAAATCGACCAAAATAAAGGCAAACAGTAACGATAAAGGAATAATCAGCGTGACTAAAAATGCCGCTAAAAAGCGCTGTAAAAACACTAATAAGATAATCAGAATCAGCACCGCACCTTCAATCATATTGTGTTCGACGGTGTGTATGGTATGGCCGACCAATTCAGTGCGGTCATAAAATGGCGTGATTTTGACGCCCGGCGGCAAGCCAAATTCGTTAAGTTCTTGGATTTTCTCTTTCACCCCACCCAAGACATTGACCGCATCACGACCTTTAATCAGCAACACAATGCCTTCGACAACATCGTCACGCTGATTCAAGCCAACTATCCCAGTTCGAGGTTGCGGGCCAATACTGACCTCGGCGACATCTTTAATTCGCACTGGCACGCCGTCGTAAGTCGCTACGACAATCTCGCCAATTTCATCAGCTGATTTTAATAAGCCTACGCCACGGACGACCAAAGCTTCGTCGCCATGTTCAATATAACCACCGCCGGTATTAGTATTGTTAGCGGCAATCGCATCAAACACCTGATTCAAGCCAATCCGATAGTTTTTCAGTCGATCGGGTTTCGCCAATACTTTGTATTCTTTAACGCCACCGCCATACGAGACCACATCAGCCACGCCCTGCACCGCACGTAAACGCGGTTCAATCACCCAATCTTGTAAAGCCCGTTGCTCAACTAACGGCAGATGTTTAGCATCGATGCTGTAACGCAAAATCTCACCCACCCCTGTCGATAAAGGCCCCAGTTGTGGTTTGGTATCGGTGGGAATTTCGGCGTTTTGCAGTCGCTCTAAGACTTGCTGCCTTGAGAAATAATCTTCGGCACTATCATCGAAAGTTAAGGTCACCACCGACAAGCCAAAAATCGATACCGAACGCATATTCATCAAATGCGGCAAGCCGTTCATTACTCGCTCAATCGGCAATGAAACTTGCTTCTCGACTTCTTCAGGCGCTTGCCCAGGATATTGAGTGACAACTTGCACAAACACATTTTGCACATCGGGAAAGGCTTGGACAGGCAAGTTTTCAAAAGCAATAATGCCCGATACCGCAATCACTAAAGTGGCGCCAATCACCATCAGCCGTTGCTGAAGGCAAAAGGCAATGATACGTTCGATCATGTTGTCTTCCTTTAATGGGTTTCGGGTTCGACTTCTTCTTCGGCGCGTAACATCAACGCACCTTCGGTGACTAATTGCTCACCGGCTTGTAAGCCGCTTGTAACCACTGCAGTATTTTTTAAACGCAAACCCAATTCAACGGGCTTTTGTTTGTAATGATTTTCCGCCACCGCCACAAACACAAAATCAGCATCGCCTTCGGTAAACACGGCAGTTAATGGAATCACAATGGCTTGCTCATCAGGTGCGCTTTCAACATTAATGGTCGCGTACATGCCAGGCAATAAGCGGCCATCAGGATTGGGCAGTTCACAACGAACTTGGACGGTACGGGTTTTTTCGTCCAATACTTGACCGATATATTCAACCGTCGCAGGAAAGGTTTGTTTAGGATAAGCGGGAACAGTAATTGACAATTTTTGGCCTAAACGGATTTTGCCAAGATTGACCTCAAATACTTGCATCAGTACTGTCAGTTTTTTTATGTCGGAAACCACAAATAATGGCTCGGCTAAATCTGGGCGCACTTCCATCCCCGGATTGACATTACGCTCGACCACTACGCCCGACAAGGTGGCGTGTAAAGTAAAGCGACCATCGGCTTGTTTGCCGTTAAGTTGTAGATTTTTCAATCGGTCTTGAGCGCGTTGCAATTCGCTACGAGCGCGGCTTAAATCATCCTGCGCCTGTTCCAGTTCTTTGTGAGCCACGGCTTTACCGGCATAGAGTTCTTGTTGCCGTTGGTAGGCATGACTGGCCAAAGTTAAATCGGCTTGGGCTTTGGCAAAATCGGCTTCAACATCAGCGACATCGGGACTATCTAGTTCTAATAAACTGGAACCCGCTTTAACCGTTGTGCCCAGCGCAATCGGTGTACCAATCACTCGACCCGCCACTGGTGAGCTGATTCTTGAAGTTAAGCTTTCGTTGTAAGTGATTTTTCCGGCCAATGGCTCCAATAACGGATGCTGACTTAACTGCAATTCGCTAGTTTTGATATACGCTTTTTTCGGCGAATCAGGCGCGATAGTCACTTCGCCCGCTACTTTGCTGGCTTTTTCGGCTGGCGGCAAAGCCTCACCAGCACCATTGCAGGCAGTTAACATCAAGCTCAAAGTCATTCCAATTAAGCATTGACGAGGTCGTTTAAGATGCCAGTTTTTATTCATATCCATGTTAGGCACAGTTGATTCTCTTGAGTTTTCGAAGGCAAAGTTAAGGCTTCGCTTGTGGCGAATTTAGCTCAACAGCTAATGTTTTGGCTAAATCGTAATAGGCGTTAGTGTGATTAATTATTGCCGCGTAATAATCGCGCATGATGTTTTTATAACTACGTTGCGCTTCGATAAAGTCTAAAACGCTGGTGGCGCCTTTGCTATAGGCTAATTCAGCACTGTTTCTAACCGCTTGCGCGTCGTCTAATAAACCTGCATTGAAGCGTTTTAGAATTTTGTCGGCACTTTGCCAACTCGCTAAAGCACCAACCACTTCACTACGAATGTTTAATTCAGTTTGTTCAACTGCTAAACGGTTTTGATTTAAAGCGACTGCCGCTTTGTCCGATTCACCTTGATATTGATAAAACACTGGCACCGGCACGTTGACGCCCACAAAAAATGAGTTAAGGGCATTATTACTAGGGTCGCGAGCATAGCCCGCATTAACGGTAACATCTGGGTATTTCAGGCGTCTCGCCAGTTCTAATTGTTTATTAGCCTGCTCAGCGCGTTGCTTATCGGCCAATAAATCAGGACGTTTTTGTAAAGCCAGTTCAATCAATTGCTCTTTGCTTTGTTGTTGGCCTATCTCTTTGACAGTGGGCCATTGTTCTTTGGCAACAAACTGCAAACTGTTATCCGGCCAACGCAAAATCATTGCTAATTTGGCTTGCGCTTGTTCGACCGCGGCTTGAGCATTATCGAATTCCGATTCAGCGCGAGTGGCTTCCATTTTTACCCGTAAAAAATCTGACTCGGCAATATCGCCACTTTTTAGGCGTAATTGGTTGGCGCTAGTGAGCTGTTGATAATGCTGAAAAATTTCGGCAGCCAACCAGCGATTTTTTTGCATTAATAACAAATCATAATAAGCATCACTAACCAGATTACTGAAAATACGCAGCGCATCACGAAAATCACTTTCAGCGGCCTGGGTTGCAAAACCACTGCTTTCAATACGCAAGCCCCGCTTACCGG
>JBJSYX010000009.1:0-2038 GCA_046090005.1 Methylomonas sp.
TTGGTTTGATTAATCGCGCAACAACTCGTTAATGCCGGTTTTGCTACGGGTTTTTTCATCAACTTGTTTGATAATCACCGCGCAATACAAGCTGTGGCTGCCGTCTTTAGATGGCAAGTTACCTGATACCACCACCGAGCCAGCAGGAATGCGACCATAAGATACTTCGCCTGTCATGCGGTTAAAGATTTTGGTGCTTTGACCAATGTAAACACCCATTGAAACCACGCAGTTGTCTTCAACAATCACGCCTTCAACGATTTCAGAACGGGCACCGATAAAGCAGTTGTCGCCAATGATGGTTGGGTTAGCTTGCAATGGCTCTAAAACACCGCCAATGCCTACGCCGCCTGACAAATGCACGTTTTTACCAATTTGAGCGCAAGAACCAACAGTTACCCAAGTATCTACCATAGTGCCGCTATCAACATAAGCACCGATGTTGACGTAAGAAGGCATTAAAATCGCGCCGGGAGCGACATAAGAACCATAACGAGCAACAGCATTGGGTACCACGCGAACGCCGGCTTTGGCGAAATCTTCTTCGCTGTATTGGCCGTATTTGGTGGGTACTTTGTCGTAATAACGCACATCGCCGCTTTCGATGACTTTGTTTTCGTTAATCCGGAATGACAACAACACGGCTTTTTTCAACCATTGATTAGTCACCCAGTCGCCGTCTTTTTTCTCAGCGACGCGCACGATGCCTTTGTCCAATTGTTCCAACGCTGTGGCAACCGCTTCGCGAACTTCTGGCGATACGGTGCTTGGGCTGATTTCAGCGCGGTTTTCAAAGGCTTCGTTAATGATGTTTTCCAAGTTTGACATGAATGCTCTACGTTAAAGAGTTAAGAAAAAGTTTAATCCGTTGCGCCGCTTCGACGCATTCTTGCAACGGTGCCACCAAAGCAATTCGCACATGATTAGCGCCAGGATTTATCCCATTGCTGTTGCGTGATAAATAGCTACCAGGTAACACAGTGATATTTTGTTGGGCAAATAATTGCTGGGCAAAATCGGTGTCGGCAATCGGAGTTTTTAGCCAGATATAAAAACTGGCCGGTGGTTTGCTGATTTCACAAACGGCTTGCAAAATTTCGATAACCGCCGCGAATTTGTCGCGATACAACTGGCGATTTTCCCGCACATGGTCTTCATCTTGCCAAGCGACGATGCTGGCTTGTTGAGTCGGTACTGGCATGGGGCAGCCGTGGTAAGTGCGGTATTTCAGATAATCTTTCAACAACTCGGCATCGCCAGCCACAAAGCCAGAACGCAAGCCCGGTGCATTAGAACGCTTGGACAAGCTTTGAAAAATCACACAGCGTTTAAAGTCGTGATTGCCAGCTTGCCACGCGCTTTGTAACAAGCCTTGCGGTGGATTGGCTTCGTCGTCATACAGCTCGGTGTAACACTCGTCAGAAGCAATCACAAAGTCATATTGCTCAGCTAATGCCATCAGTTTTTGATGACTGGCAAAATCCGCTACCGTGCCGGTTGGATTACCCGGCGAACAAATAAACGCCAACTGACAACGCTGCCAAATGTCAGCCGGAACGCTATCAAAATCCGGCAAATAACCGTTGTTTTCGGTGGTGTTTAAATAATACGGTTCAGCGCCGGCCAATAAAGCCGCACCTTCGTAAATCTGATAAAACGGGTTTGGCATGACGACCACTGGCTTATCAGTTGGGTCAATCACTGCCTGCACAAATGAAAACAAAGCCTCGCGGGTGCCATTGACCGGCAACACATGCTGTTCAGCATTCAACGCAGTGGCTGGAATCGCAAAACGGCGACTAAGCCACTCAGTAATTGCCTGTCTTAATTCTGGCAAGCCTTTGGTGGTTGGGTATTGGGTTAAACCCGCCAAATTAGCCACCAAAGTCTCT
Source organism: Methylomonas sp. (assembly GCA_046090005.1). Taxonomy (GTDB): domain Bacteria; phylum Pseudomonadota; class Gammaproteobacteria; order Methylococcales; family Methylomonadaceae; genus Methylomonas. The sequence goes on from JBJSYX010000009.1 coordinate 1,893, forward strand.
TTAATAAACTGCGGTGTTGCGTGTTTAGGTTCGCCAATCGACAAAGCGATATGGGGTTTATCCGCAGGTGGGGTAATACCTTGTTTTAAGGTCGCCAGTTTTTCAAATGGATACGGGTGTAGCTGTTGTAAATGTGGATTCATTAT
>JBJSYX010000010.1:0-4403 GCA_046090005.1 Methylomonas sp.
TAATTTGATAACCTCGTCTAAACCCAATTCGCGTTGTAATTCCTCAACAGGTTTACCTGGCACATAAGGGACTAATTTTTGCACGCCAGCAGTGGCAAGAGATAAAAATTGATTCATCGGCTTCTAAGTTTAAATAACGGCTTTAGGGTAAGAACCTAATATTTTCAGTAACTTGACATTATTTTGTAAGGTATCAAGCGCCTTGGCGACATCGCTATCGTCACGATGACCATCAATATCAATAAAAAACACATATTCCCACAAACCTTGGCGCGATGGACGTGATTCGATATGCGCCATGCTGATGCCATTCTCAGCAAACGGTGCCAAAATTCTGTGTAAAGCACCGGGTTGATTACCTGTTGATACTAGGATTGAGGTTTTATCGATGCCTGTTGAAGCCGGTTGTTGCTGACCAATCACAATAAAGCGCGTGGTGTTATTGGCTTCATCTTCGATATTTTTTTCAAGCACTTTTAAATCATACAATTCAGCAGCCACTAAACTGGCAATCGCTGCTTTAGTTGGATCTAATGACGCTAATCGCGCCGCTTCGGCATTGCTATTCACTGCAGTGCAAGCGACATTAGGTAAATGAGTATTTAACCATTGCCGGCATTGTGCCAAGGATTGTTGATGCGAGTACACTTCAGTGATTTCCGCCATCGAGTCCATTTTGCCGAGCAAATTATGATGAACTCGAATTTCAACTTCACCGCAAATCTGCAACGGTGAGTTAATAACGCGATCTAAAGTATGAGCAATCACGCCTTCGGTCGAGTTTTCGACGGGCACTACCCCAAACTGACAATGACCACTTTCCACCGCTTGGAAAATTTCATTAATGGTCGGCACCGGAATATCTTTAACCGCATGACCAAAATGCTTAAAAGTTGCTTGCTGAGTAAAGGTACCTTGCGGCCCTAAATAAGCAACTTCCAGCGGTTTTTCCAATGCTAAACAAGCCGACATCACTTCTCTAAACAAATGCGCGGCGGTGTTGTCGCTTAAAGGGCCAGGATTGATTTCTTTAATTCGACGTAGTACCTGGGCTTCGCGATCTGGGCGATAAAAACTACCGGTTTCGCCTTCGGCTTGCTTGGTTTTAGCGACTTGAATCGCGCATTCGGCACGTTGATTGATCAGCTGCAAAATCTGCTGATCGATACTGTCAATTTGTTGCCGCAATTCTGACAAAGGGATAATAGTGCTCATAATCGTCTATTAATGCGTACGTTCAAACACTGCCATAAACTCGATTAAAGCATCGACACCGGTCTCCGGCATGGCGTTATAAATACTGGCTCGCATACCACCCGATATACGATGACCTTTCAAAGAACTTAAACCCTGTTGTTCAGCTAATTTTAAAAACTCGCTATCCAAACCACTATCAGCCAACACAAACGGCACATTCATTCTCGAACGATAGCGTTTATCCACTGCGTTGCTGTAAAGACTGGATTGATCAATCGCTTGATACAGTTTATTGGCTTTACGAATATTGAGTTGCTCGATAGCTGCGATTCCACCTTGCTGTTTTAACCATTGCAAAACCAAACCTAATAAATACCAGTTATAGGTTGCTGGGGTATTAAGCATTGAATCGGCTGCCGCTTGTTGCTGGTAATTAAACACAGCTGGCACTCGTGGATTCGCTAAACCCAATAAATCATCACGAATAATCACCACAGTCACACCAGATGGCCCCATGTTTTTCTGAGTACCGGCATAAATCAAACCGTATCGGCTAATCTCTTCGCGGCGCGACAAAATGTCAGATGACATATCGCAAACCAAAGGCAAATCACCAACATTAGGCGTCTCAAAAAACTCGACGCCGTGAATAGTTTCGTTTGAGGTGTAATGCAAATAAGCCGCATCTTGATCAACTTGCCAACTATCGCGGTCAGGAATCGTCGTAAAGCGATTAGCTTCACTGCTGGCCGAAACTTGCACTTGGCAATATTTAGCCGCTTCTTTGATAGCACTGGCCGACCAAGCACCAGTATTGACGTAACACGCTTTCGTTTTATTGCCGAGAATATTTTGCGGAATCAAGGCGAATTGACCACTAGCACCGCCTTGCAAAAACAAGACTTTATAGTTGCTAGGGATAGCTAATAACTCAATTAAATCGTTTTTCAAGGTTTCGGCAATCGCCATAAAATGCTTGCCGCGGTGACTCATTTCCATCACCGACATCCCTGTGCCCTGCCAATCTAATAATTCTTGCTGGGCTTTTAACAACACAGCTTCTGGCAATGTTGATGGCCCAGCACTGAAATTAAAGATTCTCGACATGCTTATTGTTCCTCACCTTGAACAGCATCAGCCCCAACATCCGAATCAAGATTAGTTTCATCAACCAAATCCGCTTCTTCGTCATCGCCCTCTTCGTCACCCAAACCATCAATCCGATCAACGCCGACCACTCTTTCGCCTTTATCGAGACGAATCACGGTCACACCTTGGGTATTTCTACCGACTACCGAAATTTCGTTTACGCGGGTTCTGACCAAAGTGCCACCGTCAGTAATCAGCATAATTTCGTCAGTATCGTTAACCAATACTGCGCCCACTACCGCGCCATTACGTTCGGAAGTTTGAATCGCGATTAGGCCTTGGCCACCACGACGGTGCTGAGTAAATTCTTCTAATTTGGTACGTTTGCCATAGCCGTTTTCAGTGATATTTAGCACCGTGCCTTCGCTGGCAATAATCAAGGAAATTACTTTTTGACCATCTTGTAAGCGAATACCCCGCACACCAGTCGCGGTTCTGCCCATAGAGCGAACGTCGGTTTCGTTGAAACAAACTGCTTTACCGTCACTGCTGAACAACATCACATTTTGCTGACCGTCAGTAATAGCCACGCCAACTAAAGTGTCGTTTTCGTTTAGGTCAATCGCAATTTTGCCATTGCTCCGTTGACGCTCAAAATCGGTTAACGGCGTTTTCTTGACCGTACCCGACGAGGTAGCCATGAAGATGTATTTGTCTTCGCTGTATTCGCGCACCGTCAACATGGCGTTAATTTTCTCGCCTTCTTCCAGCGGCAACAGATTAACAAATGGTTTACCACGCGAAGCTCGGCTGGCGACGGGCAAATTAAACACCCGCAACCAATAGACCTTACCTTTCGATGAGAAACATAAAATCGTATCGTGAGTGTTAGCGATAATCAGTTTTTCGACAAAATCATTTTCTTTAGTCGCTGTTGCTGATTTACCGCGTCCACCACGACGCTGGGCTTTGTAATCAGTTAACGGTTGGGTTTTGACATAGCCTTCATGCGACATGGTGACTACCATATCTTCTTCGGTAATCAAATCTTCCGCAGACAGGTTTGAATAATCCTGAATAATTTCGGTACGACGGGCATCGGCATATTGACTGTTGATTTCCGCCAATTCTTCCTTAATCACTTCCATCAAGCGAACATCGCTACCTAGGATGTGTAAATAGCCGTCGATCAATTCCAGCAATTGTTTGTATTCATTAACAATTTTTTCTTGCTCTAAACCTGTTAAACGGTGCAGACGCAAATCCAAAATAGCTTGAGCTTGTTGTTCTGATAAGCGGTATTTATCATCAGCCAAACCAAACTCAGCACCCAAATCTTCAGGACGCGAACGATCAGCATCCGCTCTATCCAATAAAGCCGATACCAAACCAGCAGCCCAAGTTTTAGCTAATAAACCAATTCTAGCTTCCTGTGGATTTGGCGAGGTTTTAATCAGCTCAATCATCTCGTCGATGTTAGCTAAAGCGACCGCTAAACCTTCCAAGATATGCGCCCGCTCTCTTGCTCTGCGCAGATTGTAGATAGTTCTACGCGTCACAATTTCACGGCGGTGATTGATGAACGCGTTGAGAATATCTTTCAGCGGCATACAATGCGGACGACCGTCGTGCAAGGCCACCATATTGATACCAAACACAGTTTGTAGCTGGGTTTGTTTGTAGAGATTGTTTAGAACCACCTCAGGCACTTCGCCACGACGCAGTTCAACCACCATCCGCATCCCGTCTTTATCAGACTCATCACGCAGACCGGAAATACCTTCTAATTTGCCTTCTTTGACTAACTCGGCAATTTTTTCCAGCAAACGGGCTTTATTAACTTGATAAGGTAGCTCAGTAGTAATAATGGCTTGTCGGCCAGTGTCGCCAATATCTTCAAAATGACAACGAGCGCGTAAATAAATACGACCACGACCTGTAGCATAAGCTTCGTAAATCCCTGAGGCACCATTGATAATGCCAGCGGTTGGAAAATCAGGACCAGGCACAATTTGCATCAACTCTTTAATACTTAAATCAGGATTTTCAATCAACGCCAAACAGGCGGTGACGATTTCGAGCAGATTGTGTGGCGGGATATTAGTTGCCATACCAAC
>JBJSYX010000011.1:0-3197 GCA_046090005.1 Methylomonas sp.
CCGGATTACCCTCGGCATGAGCATGATTGCATTCAAAAGCGTCAGTCACAAGATCGTGATTACGACCAACAACATACCCAAGCCGAAGTGGCTAACCCTTTTTCTGTTTTAGCCAAACTTAAAAAAACTGGAGAGTAAAAATGGCAGTACAAAAGAGTAAAGTATCGCGTTCAAGACGCGGTCAACGTCGTTCACACGATGCGTTAACCAGCAAAGCTTTGTCACATGATCCATTGACAGGCGAAACTCATATCCGTCACCACATGACGCCAGATGGTTTCTTCAAAGGCCGTCAAATCGTTGCAAATACCAGCGACGAAGATTAATCATTTCAAGTCCAAATCCTATGTAAAGCCGACCAGTGACCTCACTATTGTCGGCTTCTTCCGACTACGGAGCTAATCCTAAGCGTGAGTGTAACTCTATCTATTGATGCCATGGGTGGGGATTTTGGTCCTCAAGTGACCATTCCCGCGTCTTTAACCTGTTTACAAAAAAATCCTAATTTAAAATTGATTATGGTGGGTGACCAAACAATTCTCAGTGAATTGTTGGCCGAGGCTTTAATCACCTTTAAAGACCGGATTAGCATCCAACATGCCTCGCAAGTGGTGGAAATGGACGAGCCACCGCAAAAAGCCTTGAAGAACAAAAAAGATTCTTCAATGCGAGTGGCGATTAACTTGGTGCGTGATGGCCAAGCGGACGCTTGCGTTAGTGCTGGTAATACCGGTGCTTTAATGGCAACTGCCCGTTTTGTCTTGAAAATGATTCCAGGTATCGATCGTCCTGCCATTATTTCGACTTTGCCTTCCGTATTTGGGCATACCCATATGCTGGATTTAGGCGCCAATGTTGATTCTAGTGCTGAACATCTTTACCAGTTTGCCGTAATGGGCGAAGAAGTAGTGAAGGCGGTTGAAAACATCGAGCGTCCACGCATCGGTTTGCTGAATATTGGCGAAGAGGATATGAAGGGTAACGAGCAAGTCAAAGCCGCTGCTAAGTTGTTGGAAAATTCATCATTGAATTACATCGGCTATGTCGAAGGCAATTCGATTAACGCTGGCAATATCAAAGTCGATTTAATCGTTACCGATGGTTTTGTTGGCAATGTCGCCCTGAAATCGATTGAAGGTGCGGCTAAAATGATTAGCACCAAGCTAAAAGCCAGTTTTTCACAAAATCTACTGACCAAATTAGCCGGCTTAGTCGCTTATCCGGTCTTGAAATTGTTTAAAGACAGCATTGACCCACGCTTGTATAACGGTGCCAGCTTTATTGGTTTGCGCGGTTTAGTGATCAAAAGTCACGGTGGTGCCGATGCTTTAGCCTTTGAAACCGCGATTCACTTGGCCGAAGTTGAAGTGGGTCATGACGTGATTCGTAAAATTAGTGAACGAATCGAAAAAGCCCTAGAACAAAAGGTGACAGAATGACGATTTGGGCCAATGTGATTGGTACTGGCGGTTATTTGCCAGCAACCATCAGAACCAATCAAGACCTTTCTGAAATGGTCGATACAACTGATAGCTGGATTTACGAGCGAACTGGTATCAAAAGCCGTCGCATTGCTGATGAGCATGAAACCGCTTCCAGCATGGCAGAAATTGCCGCTCGCCAAGCGATTGAAATGGCGGGAATTGATGCCGAGCAAATTGATTTAATTATCGTTGCTACCGGTACCCCTGACCGCGTTTATCCCAGCACTGCTTGTCTAGTTCAAGAGCGTTTAGGTATCAAGCATTGTGTGGGCTTTGATATTCAAGCAGCCTGTTCTGGTTCTGTATTTGGTTTAAGCATCGCTGATCAATACATTAAAACCGGTTTTGCAAAAACCGTATTAGTGATTGGCTCAGAAGTTTGTTCGCGAATTGTCGATTGGTCAGATCGTTCAACCTGCATCTTGTTTGGTGATGGTGCGGGTGCCGTATTGCTTTCCGCTTCCGATCAACCTGGCATCTTAGCGACTCACATCCATTCCGATGGTGGCTACGAAGATTTGTTGTATTGCCCAAATCCACAAGTTGCAGCAGTGCATAAACAAAATGAAGCCGGTGTGATTAATATGCGCGGCAACGAAGTGTTTAAGGTTGCTGTTAATACACTAGGTCGTATCGTCGACGAAACATTGGAAGCCAATAGCCTACAGTATTCAGACATTGATTGGCTAGTGCCTCATCAAGCCAATACCCGCATTATTGCCGCGACGGCCAAAAAATTAGGTATGTCGATGGAGCAAGTGATTCTTACCTTAGAAACGCAAGGCAACACTTCTTCGGCGTCAGTGTTGTTGGCGTTTAACCAAGGCGTTCGCGATGGTCGCATCAAACGTGGTCAAACCGTATTAATGGAGGCGTTTGGTGCCGGATTTACTTGGGGCTCTGCGCTGCTTAAATTTTAAAAAATAGATATGAACCAACAAAACAATTTAGCTTTCGTATTTCCCGGTCAAGGCTCACAAGCAGTGGGCATGTTGTCGCAATTGGCTGACACTTATCCTGTCGTCAAACAAACCTTTGCTGAAGCGTCAGCGGTATTAGGCTTTGATTTATGGGCATTAGTTGCCAACGGTCCTGATACCGATTTAAACCAAACCCAAAATACTCAGCCAGCGATGTTAGCGGCCGGTGTTGCGGTTTGGCGGGTTTGGTGTGAAAACAGTGATGTTAGACCGGCTTGGATGGCGGGACACAGCTTGGGCGAATACACAGCCTTGGTCTGCTCCGGCGCGATGGCTTTTGAAGATGCGATTAAATTAGTCGCTGAACGTGGCCGATTAATGCAACAAGCAGTGCCAGCCGGTGTGGGTGCAATGGCGGCGATTATTGGCTTGGATGATCAGAAAGTGATTGATGCCTGTGCTGAAGCGGCCAATGGCGGCATTGTTGCTGCTGCCAACTTTAATGCCCCAGGCCAAGTGGTGATTGCCGGTGAAACTGCCGCTGTTGAGCGAGCGATGGAAGCCGCTAAAGCGCAAGGTGCAAAACGGGCATTGAAATTGCCAGTGAGCGTACCTTCGCATTGTGGTTTGATGGAAGCGGCTTCTGAGCAATTAAACACCGTATTACAAGGCATTGAAGTCAAACAGCCGGAAGTCAACTTGGTTCACAACGCCGATGTGCAAACACATGCCAATGCCGATGAATTACGTTTGGCATTAAAACAGCAATTATTCATGCCGGTACGCTGGGTTG
>JBJSYX010000012.1:0-3205 GCA_046090005.1 Methylomonas sp.
CATCATTTACATCACAGACTACATGGACATCATGGTCATCAAAGACATCATATACGTACATCATTGACATCATGTCATCATGGACAGCGTGGGCACCATGGACACCACAGACATCATGTACATTATGGACATCATGGACACCGGGTCTTGCCGCAGTTGCATAACCCAAAATATCCTTAATCCCATCATTTAATTCATGATGATGACCCATACTAATTGATAAACCATTATCAAAAACATCTCGATAAATAGCACTATCACTGGTGCCTTCGGCAGCATCAAATAAGTATGATCCTTTGACCAACACTTCCCTTTTAGTAGGTTTTTTGGTGAATATCCGCATAGTGCCAGCAAACGCGTTACCGCCATAAAGCGCTGACCCAGAACCTGGCACTACTTCAACATGATCAATATCTTCTGGAAAAATCGTGCCCCAATTTAATGTGCCAAAAGTAGGATCGTTCATTTTTTGATCATCCATCATCACAAGGGTTCGAGATCCTCCGGTGATACCTCGCACTGATTGTCTAACCGCACGATTACCGGAAGCAGGTAATGCACTGGTTGCACCAATAGCCATATAAACACCTGGCATTTCACGCAACACATCACCAACTCGACGAACATCGCGCATTTCAATCTTTTTATCATCGACGTAATGAACAGTTCCCGGTGCTTTCTCAAGTTCAACTTCAGATAAAGTCGCAGATACAACCATAGGGCTTAACTCAATAGCATCGGATTTCTTTTCGGTCGTTTGCTCTTCAGCATAAACACCAAATGGCAAAGCTAATGAAATCGCTATAGTTAATTGTTTTAATTTAGGTTTACGGGCAAACATTTCAAACATCCTTGTTTTGATTACTGTGCTTTTAAACGGGCGTTATGGATTTGCTTTGAGTTTCGCTTTTTCAACCAATGAATCACACCAGTAATCATTAACAACAATGGCGCAAATCCTACGATTAACACCAAAATACGACCGGTTTGGCCCAAAATTTCGCCGTTATGTAATGGTAATTGCAGATTTATAAAGGCATTACCAGCGCTGAATTGATGCGGGTCGCGGATTTTAAGAACCTTGCCGCTGTACTGATCAATCCACATCATGGTTGATCCTTTAGAACGCAGTTCATCGGCTTGACGTCCAGAGATTTGATAAGCCGCTTCTGAATTGCTAGGGAAAAACACTCGTTGTACTTGCAGATTGGGCATTGACAGTTGAGCGATGTTGATCACCATTTCAGGGGTAATCGCTAAGCCATTATTGGCTTCAGATTTAACTGGTGGCGCCATACCCTCTAAAGGTGAAAAGTAATTAACCGCTGGTCTAAAGATTTGCGGCAAATTGAAATACACCCCCGACAAACTAACTGCAAACATCACCACCGCGGTATAAATACCAACCGTTTTATGTAAGTCGAAATTAAAGCGGGTGAAACTGGCATTACGCTTAATCACGAATGCTTGTTTGATTTTGCTAAGCTTCGGCCACCACAGATAAATGCCAGTAATGGTTAAAACTAAGGTTAATAAAGCCGTAATCCCCATGATCAATTTGCCGGTGTCACCCGACAACAAATTGAAGTGCAATTTCAAAATAGTGGACATTAAAGAATCAAAACGATCGCGATCACCGATGACTTGGCCTGTGTATTGATTAACCATTACTTCATGAAAATGATGGTTATGACCTTTATGCCCTGCTTCAGCTGGCACTTGGTATCTAATGATCAAAGCTTCATCAGGTGACGAAGGCATTTGTAAATGAGCGGGAGCTGTTTTAATCGGTGAGGCCTGATTGGCAACCGCAATTAAATCGGCAAACGATCGCGTCTGTTCACCGACTGTTTCAATCACCATTAAATCTGAATTTAACCATTTATCTAAAGTATGCTCATAAACCAATAAGCTACCTGTTAAGCCGGCCAATACTAAAAAAGCACCTAGCCAAAGCGAGATATATAAATGAAGCTTTAACAACACCTTACGAAAGGTGATTTTTTTCACTGCGGATAAAAAACTATTTAAGCCCTTTTTAGTTTTAGCGCCCTGCAAACGGGTTGTGCCTAAACTGCCTGTTTCAGTAGAAAAAGGATCGATAACCGACATACAAATCTCCTAAAAGTCATGGGGAAAAATCATGATTAATGGCATTTGAAAAATGTCATTAACTGTAACTAACCATTGTTTAAAGCATGAAACATGCCAAAAAACTCTTTAAGGTAATTTTTTCATCTATATCATAGTCTTATGAAAAAAAACAACTGAACGAAGCCAACTCAAAATAATTAAACTGAGTTATATAACGCAAACAGACTAAAAATTGTGGGATATAACCTATTTTTGGGAAAAATCAGAGTGATATGAAAAAAACGTAAGCTAATCATGTATAAAATCGAAGTTTAAACTCAGCCAAACTGCCATTTTTAATCTGAACCAGAACGGTTGTATGCTGGATAGAGGCAATGAGAAGATAATCTTTAATTAAACTGTGTTATATAACGCACAAGGTGTGGCATATCACACATTTTCTAAAATCAGCCTTTCTGACATAATAAAGCTAACTACAAGCCGCAATACAATTAAATAAAACCCGATGAGATTTTTTACTTTAAGCCACGTTCAAACATATTGGCTAAAACATATAGCGCTTGCAGCCTTGATTGCTGGTATTTTATTTTCAATAAAACATAATGATAAACAGCGTATTGACACTTCAATTATGTTAATAGACTTACAGGAAAATAGTCATAAACTTGAAGAATGGAAAGGTAAATGGGTAATACTTAATTTTTGGGCGACATGGTGCCAGCCATGCCGAGAAGAAATACCAAGTTTTATTAAATTACAATCCGAATTTAAAGATAATAATTTACAAGTGATAGGGATTGCTATTGATCAAATAGAAGATGTTAATGAATTTGTGAAAAGCTATAGTTTTAATTACCCGATATTAATCGGTCAAGATCAAGCTATTAGTCTTGCCGTTCAATTAGGTAATCAACGTCAAGGCTTACCATTTACCGTTTTGATTAGCCCTTCTGGCAAAGTGCTTAATAGGCATTTAGGCGCAATTAATCATCCACAACTACAAGAGTTTATTAATCCATACAAGGATAAAATCAAGGGGTTATCCAACCCATAAAAGTTCCAACCCCCATTAATAACATCATAGCTGCACTAATATACTCAATTGGATTTT
>JBJSYX010000013.1:0-10630 GCA_046090005.1 Methylomonas sp.
CTGATTTTGGGCATTTAAGAGGTTCTTATCGAGTTCCCTGACTAAATCAATGTAACTTTCAGATAGGGAGCGATTCTCTCTAAATGCTGACAATTGGGCATCTTCAATCTGTCTTCTGTAGTCCTCAATTTGACGATTAAAGTCAATTATCTGACGGTCAAGGTTGCGGTAATAGTCTTGTATTTGGACTTGCTGATCTCTTAAAGATAGTTCAGTTTCAGCTATTTGTTGTGTGATGTTTGCAATAGCTGTTTTTACTGCTATTGGATCATCTACGTTTAATACTAATTTTTCTTGCTCTAATGCTAATTGATTATAAAGAGCCGCTAGGTTTATCTTGGTTTGTTCTAATCCGTAGTTAATACTTTGACTAGATGAGGTTTTATTGGCCAGATTAGTAAGTTGTTCTGATTTAACAATTTCTCCACTAGCTTGTTTTTCTTGTATTTGTCTTTTCTTTCTTTCAACAATAATCTCTCGACTAATTTGCTGGATTTCTTTTTCAGTGTTTAAAATATCTCGTCGAGCGGTTGCGTATTCTTTAGCTTGATTTAAAATATCTTTTAAGGCAGCGTTATCTTTTAGATCGGATTCATACTGATCAGTTATTTGCTGGATAGCATCAGGGGAAAGTAAATTTTTAGCGATTGCTTCACCAAAGCTTGCTACATTTAGCTGTTCTAGGTCTTCTTTAAAGTAAGTGCTTAAAACTTTATTGGCAGACTTAGATAGTCTTTCGTTTAAAGTATTAGAAATGGAGTTAGCTGAATTTTCTAAAGTGGCGATACGCTCTTTAGCAGTTTGCAAGCTTTCCTCTTGAACTTTAACATTAAACTGAAATTCATTAATTTTTCCTGATGCAAATTGTCGATTTAATCCGATTGAACGACTTAAGCTATTTTCTTCATTGGCAAAATTGGCATTAGCTTTTGTTCTTATGGCAAGATTAAATGCGACTTGTAATTTTCTGTATTCTTTTTCTTGGTCTTTTAAAACTTGTAAATAATCTTGTTCTGCTTTTTTCAAGTAACCAATTATGGTCACAAGGTCTTTTTTACGTTGCGCGTAAGCGATGTCAGTTATATCTCTATTTTTAAAACTTTGCTCTAAAGAGGCTAACCCTGTCTCATATTGCTGAAGGTCGGCAGTAATTCTTGATCCTACGGGTCCTAACTGTTTATCAATTAGTTCCTGTTCTTGCTTCATTAAATCCTGCTCTCGCTGGTTAAATTTAGCTACAGATCGGTCGTTTCCTTTTGCGCTTGCAATTGTTCTTTCTGCTCTGGCTAAAGCTAAATTATTTCTAATTTCTTGTAATCCAGATGAGAATTGTTTGTTATTTGAAAAATTAGATAAAGTGTCTTGATATTCTTTAAGATTTCCAACTCCAATAGCAAGAGATTTATCAATGTTGTTTATATCTTGATAAAGTCCTTGTATTGCATTAGTTCGTTTATAATTATAAACGGAACCTAGAGTTAGAACATTAAAGAATTTTTCTGCACCTGATAGCTGCATATCAGGAAGATCGATAAGAGATGATCCCGCTAATCCTTTGCGATTACTATTAGTTTTGTTCTGCCAAGCATCAAGAGCTTTTGTAGATTCTTCTATTGATTTTACAGCTTGTTTTAGTTCTTCGCTACCAGCATTAAGCGCACTGTAAATAAGCTGAATAGTGCCTATTATCGCAGTAGGGATAATCAATGCTTTAATTAATCCTATTCCTGCTAAAGTAGCAAGATTCATTGCGACTTTCAATCTACCTATAGCTGTAGCTGTAGATAGAGATGCTACTCCAGCAACTTGTAAGGATGCACTCATAGCAGCGCTGACAACGGCTCCTAAACGACCTGCTGCCGCAAACTGCATGACTGATTTTCCCAAAAATCCTATGACTGACAGTAATCCAGCGGCTCCCACTGATGCCACAGCCACTAGATTGTCGTTTAAGGTATTCAAGACGGCATTTAATGCCTGTAAAACAGGGTAAGCCACTACTGCGCTGTTTTCCCCTAACTTCATTTGAAGCTGTTCAATGTTATTTTGGAATCGGGAAATTTCCGATTGTAATGTTTCAGTAGAAAGAGAAAGCCCTCCGGCACTCATTCGTTTATATTCAGCAGACAACCGAGGTAAAACATCTTGTACTAAAAGATTACCAGCTGATGCTTGTTGATAGAATTGGGCGGTGGTTAATCCCATTGATCGAGCAGCTACATTTAAAGCGTCGTTGAGTCCTCCTGACTCAGCCAGTTGCTGCGTGAATTCTTCGACTGAAACAACAGATTTAGAAGCTATTTGCCCGATAGCTCTAAAAGATTCTGCTTGCTGTTGAGCGTTGGTTTGTCGCGCCGCTAGTGCCTCTTGGAATCCCTCAAAAATATTATCTGCCTGTGCTTGTAGTGGGGAATCAGTAGTAATTAACTTAAATCTGCCATAGGCTATAGCAGATTCTTTAAAAGATATTCCCAATCTGTCAGCCCTTGCTACTAAAGCGTCAAGAGATTGTTCTACATTGCCTACACCAGCAAGGTTTAAATTTAATTTAATTCTCTGTAACTCAGTAAAGGAAAGTAAAGAATCTGCAACAACTTGTTGAATTTTGAAAGGAATATCGTCAATAGCAAAAAATAAAGGTCGTAATAAATATTCCGCTCCTTTGAAAAGAGCAAATCCCCCAATCACCGCCATAGCACCTTTACGAAGATTGATCATACCTCCTGTAGCGGCGTTGAGTTCAGCATCAAGAGTTCGTAGAGCTTTTCCTCCTGTACTTAATAAATTGATAAATCCATCAAAGTTTGCAACAGCAGTTTTTATTCCACGGGTGAAATTCTCGGCAAATTCTCCAGATATTCCATCTTTTTCTATCTTGTCTAAAGCACTAAAAAGAAATTCTCTTTTCTTATTCCAGTCATCGAGAATATCTTCTCTTGTTGATTGTTTTGGAAGTGTTTCGGAAAGGAGTTTTTTGCGTTGTAGTAGTAGCTGTTGTTGTTTTTCTAGCAGTTGACGAGCTTTTTTAATATCTTCAAGATATTCTCTCGCCATTTCGCTCGCTGATTTTACCTGTTTATTTGGTTCAGGTTCGGGATCAGATGAAGCAACAGGTCGGTTGATAGGGGTTCTAGGAGGTTTCCCACCTGCACCACCTGTAGATGTTTCTGCCCAAGGATCAGGAATTGAGTTAATAGCAGGAGGTAAAGCTTTCTGCTTAAATTCCTTAATAGTTTCAGCATAAATTTCTTCCGCTTTTTTAGCTGAACGCTTAGTTAATTCTTTTATAAAATTCGATTCATCTGCTTTTAAATCAGCTAAACTAGGAACCGATCTAATACTGCTGGAGGGCAGGGCTTTTTGATCAACTTCCTTAATAGTTTCTGCATAAACATCAATAACTATCTCTTTTGCTTTTTGAGACGCTTTTCTAATAAGTTGCTCTTGCTCAACAATAACCTCTGGTATTATTGCTTTATTTGAAGGGGGTAGAACTTTTTCTGTTTTTATATAAGGAAGGGTTTTTAGCGGTTGAACAAAAGGTAAAGCTTTTTGTTCAATCAATTCGGCGACCCCTGTATAGGCACTGATAACACTATCATGAAAAACTTCTATAGTTTTCCCTAGCATTAGCCAAGGATCTGGTAGTGGCGACTGCGATAATATACGATTTCTAGCGATAGCTTTTTCGGCTTTTCTAACCTGAGTAGCCAAATAGCGATACAGTGATCTGCTGTATGCTTGCATCGCTACAACTTCTTCGTCCCACAAATCGGGTTCTATAGGTGGAGTTATAAGACTTTCGCCTGAAGACTGTAGCGAAGAAGATAGCTCAAACGTAATCCTGTTTTCTCTTTGAGTTTTAGTAGAAATCTCTGGCAGTAAACCGGCTACTCTACTAGACGATAATTGTCGAGGATCAGGAATGACTTCGTTTTTTATTGATGGTAACGTTTTTTTCTTAAGTCCATCTACAGCCATTTCGGGTGATGCCATTTCATCTAATGACATACTCCATATAGCGTCAAATATTTTTTTAGTTTCTCTCTCATAAACATCTTTTTCAATCTTTTTAACTAGCTTGGCTAAATAAGCTTCAAAAGAAAAATTTGATGATCCAAAGCTAGTGATAGTTCGACTAGGTATCTCAAAAGAGGATGCTTTTAGTTGCCGATCACTTTCTCTTTGAGCTTTTCTTGACTGTTGTTCATTTTCTCTTTGAGTTTTAGTAGAAATCTCTGGCAGTAAACCGGCTACTCTACTAGACGGTAATTGTTTTAATGGCGGGGTGGTTTCTATTTCTATTACTTGAGGTGCTTTTTTAGACAATCCTCTTGATATTTCTTCTGCACTCGCCACGCTATCTATAGGTGTTCTAAAAGGATCGGGTAATGTTTTAGTCGGGGGAATTAAAACTCGATTACTAGATGGTAAATTTTGAGCATCAGCTAGTTTTTGGGACGATTCAATCATCCGGCGATTTTGCGCTGGCGGTAAAGCTAAAAGATTGCGTCCTGACACTATAATAGAGGCTGTTTCTCTGATAGATTGAGACAGGATTTCTAAATCTGCTAATAATTTACGATTAAAATAAAATGCAAAATCCTTAGCGGGAGGAAGCGCAGGAATTGACTTTGATGTTCCTGTTAGTAGCAGCTGCTGTTTTTTGGGAAGAGGTATCGTTGGTAATCCCAAGTTAGAAAGAATCAAGCTAGTGATACTATCTCGTCCTGATGCTTGTTGTAAAGACGGAATATTTCTAGCTGGCAATGTTTTAGGTGCGGCAGGCAATTCTGGCCATCTACGATAAACAGGAGATGGAAGAGTCCTGACGTTAAATACTCTCTTTTGAGAAATATCAGTAAAAGTAAATACAATTTTATCAGCAATATTTGATACTTTCTCTAATAAACTTTTAGACTGCTCTTCTACTCCTATCTCAATACCCTTAACAAAATTTTTACCTGCTTCTTTACCTTTTTTGGAAGGTGAAGCATTTCCCAATCCTTTATTTGTCTCGTCAACTATTTTAAGAGCGTTCTGGTGGGCTATTTTCTGTGCGCTATCGCCCGACAATCCTAGTTTTAATCCTTGTTGATAATCTTTACCTGACTTTAAACCACTTTTAGCAAGAATTTGTGTCTGTAAATTATCAACTGACCGCAAAAAACCGCTTAATGATTTATTGATACCTGTTGTGTTAAATTCAGGATTAGCTCTTAACGCTGTAATTCCTTTTTTTACTTTCTCTAATTGAAAGTAAAGACGTTCTAAAGATTGAATATCTTTAGTAGTATTAATTTCTTGACCAATGTTCTTTATACCAATACCAATTCTTTTGGTAAAATCAGCAGGGATTTCTGTAGTGGGAATCTGAAATCCACTAAGTTCTTTTTTCCCTAGTTTTGTTCTATCATTTGCTTTTGTTGTTAATAGAATCCGAGTTAGTTGGTCAGGGTCAAATTTTTCGGTTAGTGATTTCCATATTTCTTCTTTTTTGGAACCTACTCCCGATGCTGGTACGTCAATCCCCTGATCTCTAGCTAATCCTCGTAATTGTTTTACTGTGTAATATTCTGGGTTAATTGCCTTGATGTTAGCTGGAATAGGGTTACTTACTGGAAAGTCCTTCTCATCAAAATATGGAGTTATTTCAGTGGTAATCAGAGAATCGGTTTTATTTTTTGCTGCTTTTAAGGCTTTTTGGGTTTTACCTTCAATTCTTTGCTGTTCTTCTTTACCAACTAATTTAGGAATATTGCTGGTAGCCGCTTCTAAAAGTTTTTTAACTCCTTCTCCTGCTAATAAAGCCGAACCAGCAACCGCACCGACCTCCGATAAAGCCCCGACTGCCCCATTGGTTAATTCAGTAACCAACTGGATTACGGCTTGAGATAATTGCTGTCCTATTCCGAGAGGCAATCTGCTAAAAGCTTGGGTCATTTGAGCGGCGACCGCGTGAATCATTTCTTGACCGCCCGCACTTAATGCTTCTGATAAAATCGTTCTCATCGACTCTACAACTGCCGTGTCAAGTCCCATTGGTAGGGCATGGATAGCTGCGGCTCCCATAGCAGCCGTTCCCCCTACCTGAATAGCTTTTTTACCCATTGCAGCACCGGGTAAAGCCATTACTGGACGCTCTAACGCTTGCATTACTGTATAAACGACTTGACCTAATTTAAGAACGTCAAGGGATGTGTCTCGGAAAGCTCTTGAAAGTGCAAGACTTGCTGCTTTAATTTCTTTTACAAGAGTTAACTGTAGTAATTCTGCAAAATTTTCATCCCCGCTAAGGTGCTGAATTTCTCCTGATTTATCAGGAGTACCAAGTCGTGAGATTAAAATATCTTCTGATTTTGACTTAGCTGTTACAGCTAACTCTTTGAGTTTTTCTTGGAAAAAAGATGGTAAAGGTTCATCAGGAATTCTGGTTGATTTGTCAGGAGAAGGAGGTAATAATTTTTGTTGTAAAGATTGCTCTACTTCTCTGTCCCCAAAATCTTCAATATCACCACTGTCAACTGGATTGGTTAATTGACCACTATTTAATATGGCATTAATCAGCCTATCAGTATTGGATTTTATTGCATCTATAACTTGAATAAATCCAACTGTCTTTTGAGGTGACTCAATCTTTTTGTCAAGATTTTGTGGTTCATTGTTTAAAACTGATCGTTCTTTTTTCTTATCAGGAGCATCTATTTGGGCAAAAACAGTTTCTTTAGTAGGCAAAGAAAAATCGCCGACAATTTGTTTTAATAAAGTTGGGGTATATGAACCTAATGGGATTGCTGTTCCTGTTACTACAGGAGAAAGAAGAGTCTCGTTAATTTCTCTTTTTTGAGGGATAATAACTGATTTTTGTCTGGCATTTAACTTGCTTCGAAGTCTATCAATTTCCCCGTTTTGCCCGAATAGATTATTAAAATCATCTATGAGCGTTTCATCAAAAGATTGTCCTTGTTTTAATTTTTGAGACGCAATAATTAATTTATCAATAAAATCCAAGAAAGGTTTAGCTAGTTGTTTCCCAGAATCGGAAACCTTGCCAAGCATATTTTCATTAGTTTTTAACCAATCAGAAAACCCTGTTAAAGCATTAAATCTATTATCAAAATCATCACCTTTGTCAAAGAAAGACCATCCGTCTGTAGCCTGTCCTTGCATTGCAGAAATAGTATTTTGAAAATTAGAAGTTTCAGAGTTTAATTTATTAAGAAATTTTCTTAAATTCCCTAATGATTGTAATTCTGTAGAATTAGTAGATTGAGTGTCAAAAGGTTTTGAGTAACCAGATTCAACCGCGCCTATTATTTTAATAGGATCCATTAATCCATAATAATTAGAATCAATGACTGCTCGCTGAATAGTGGTAATTTTATCGTTAAATTTATCACTGTTAGTCGGATCAACTTTTGCATTTCCGAGATTAATCGAAGTAATTCCACCTTGTGCAAAAAATACATTTCCTGCAGCTAAATCGTTATGAACAACGCCCATTTCCTGTAAAGATGCCCCAAGCTGTCCTACTTGTTGGTATAGAATAGATGCGGCTTTATTAAAACGATTGCGTTCTTTTCTAGCAGATAATTGCAATTCTTTGGTTAATGCTTTTAGCTCTTTGATTTTAGTCGCATCTTTGTTGTCTGTAGCTAACTCTAATGCTTTATTAGCTTCCTGTATTTTTTGCTGAATTTCTTTATAAGGACGTGCAATTCGATCAAGTATTTCTTTTAAAGGGCGACCTTGAGTTCTTTCAGTAATTAAAGCCTGGCCTGGAACTGCTTTGTATAATAAAGGAGACAAACGACCTTGTAATTTCTCGTAAGCTTTAATTTCATTTTCTGACGCAATTTTTGTCGCTCCTATTGGATCAAGATCAGTTTTATAAACAAGATCGTCTGAAAGAAGAGCGAAAGCCCCAAACATCCCTGCGCCAATTTTTTTAATTTCAGAAATACCAGGAAAAACTTCTTTACCTACTGCATCAAGAATTTTGTTATAAGCTAAAATAGCTGATTGCTTTTTTAGGAAAATTTCAGGAACAGTGACTTGTAATTGTCTTACTTCTTCTTCTTTTGGTAGTGCTGATGTGTCAAGTCTTATATTTAAAAAATCTACTAATTCCTCAGAAAACTCATCAAAATCGAAAGTTTTTATACTATCTTTAGTTTTTTGCGATAATTTCCCACCTGTTTTGACAAATTCATCAGCAATACTTGCTATTGTTTCGTATATACTAACAAGCTTATTTGTATAGTTTTTACCAAATGTACTTTCCTCGTTTTTGAACCAAGGTATTGTTTCAGTTCTGAGCTTTTCTGTCCGCTTTTTAACAGTATCAGGGTCTAGATTTCCGCTAAACCAACCACGTTGTTGCTCTAGATTTCCTGTTTTAAATTCTCTTAGTGCAATATTTGCACTTTTAGCCTCCTGTTGATATTTTTGATAGCCCGCAAAATCTTGAGGGTCTTCTGGTAAATTAGCACCCCCTTGCCTAAATTTCTCGGCTATGAATGGAATCAATGGTTCCATTAGGTTTTTTAAGGCTTGTGATACAGGTTGCAATTCTTCTTTATCAAAAGAAGATGTAAGGCGAAGCCCTTCAAAAAACTTTGCAATAAATCCTTCTACATTTATACTAGGGTCGCCACTTGAGTACCCCTGAAAAAATCTATGATAAGGTAGAGTCTTGTCAAAATCCCCTGTTTCTTTAAGTGATTTTAATTGTAGAGTCGATCCTATTACTTCATATAGCTTATCGCCTGCATGAACAACTTTTGATTGCTGACCTGGAGTCATATTTGGTTGATCAGCATTAATAGTCTTATAAAATAAATCTAAAAAAGGTTGTTCTTTAAATAAATGTTTTTGGTGATGGTTTGACAGCCCAAAAGGACTATCACTTTGAATTGAATGGAATTGGTTAGTGTTGACTCCAATTCCTAATAATTTAGCAAACCCAAGAGGATCTCCACTTAACAACGCCGCATTAAATCCTTTAGGTGTATTTTGAGTAAAATTAAGAAAAGGATAAGCCATAGCTAATGCGCGTGGCTGCATTCCTAAGTATGACGCTGTTTGAGCATATTGAATGTTATCCGCACCTCCTAACGAGTAGCTAACAACACTACCTTTTTTGCCTTGTTCTTCAGCTAACCTAGTATTAGCTATTGCTTGCGCTGCAGCTGTAGAATAACCAAACGGGTTAATAGCGTTTACTATTTGCCGAAAAGCGTTAATTGCCGTATCTATTGTTTCTCCAGCGGCAAAATCAGGGGCAATTTCAGCTATTTTATCCCTAATCATTTTTTCTAAAAAATTAGGGTTTTGTTTATCAGTATCAGTTTCAGGATTTTCTACAGGAATAAATCGTTTATTAGGGGCTAATAGTTCAATTGATTGAGCAACTTGTCTGCCACCTTGTCCCGCCTTGAATTGCGCTCCCCCAATAACACTGACTACATCTTCACCATCTTTTAATATTGGAAAACCTGCTTTTCTTTCATTGTAATATTTTTGACTTTCTACCGATGTTCTATAAGACCTCATCCCCTGTATGAATTTTAACAGAGGAGTCATTTCTTGAATAAAAGAATTAACAAAGCCTTTTAGTACTTGTGTTTGTGGTTGTGCGTCAACCAAAAACTGGGCTACAGTTTTATTTATTAATTCTGGTCGTTTAATATCAGGATTTTCTTGTTTTATTTTTTGTGATATTTGTTCAAAAATTTTACTTAATTCAGTATCTGCTTTGATTAATCCCAGTCGCTCTTTTACTTTAGATGCAGGCACTAATGCGATTTCTTGTAATTTTTGAAGCCTTGCTGTAGTTTTACCTACTTCAGTGCGAGGAAAAGCTGCTTGAGATGCTTTTTCTATACTTCCTGATCTGAAAAATTCTGATAAAAACGTTTCATATACTTGGTTTTTACCAATTAATTGTTCGTCAATTTTTGCTATTGCAGATTTAATTTTCTTAGCTGTATTTTTAGCTGATGTTACGCCTATCTCTTCTGCGAAAGACTGACCTAGTTTCTCAAAATAACCAGTAACCATGTTATCGAGAACTCGTCCCGCAGTTTTAAAAGGAGACATTAAAATACTGCCAATTGCGCCTAAAACGCCTCCTTTACTATAAGACCTTCTAATTTCTGACGATAGTCGAGAAGTGGATCGATCAATTGCTTTTTCTACCCGATCTTGATACCCAGAAAATTGATGTTCAACGACAATCTTAGAAGGTGTTCTTATCTCTACTAATAATTTTTTTAACTCACTAGAATATTTTTGTTTAAGTTCTTTGTCATCAACTTTAATTTTAATAGTTTTTTTATTAACCTGATCAATGTGTTTTTCTTTTTCCGATAAATGTTTATTTAAACCATGTAATGGACGGTGATCTACTATTGGAGCAATTACTAACTTGGGAATACTTTGTTTAAGAGACCATTCCATGTCTCTAGTGATTTTTTGGGCGTAATCCTCTAGGGAAGAAAGCTGGTCTTTAGCCGATTTAATACCGCTATCATATTGGGCTGTATTTAGCCCAAGACCGATTTCTAAAGTACCAAGTGATAAAGACATTAGCTTTTCTCCCTTACTAATTGATTGATTTCGTCGTATA
>JBJSYX010000014.1:0-3604 GCA_046090005.1 Methylomonas sp.
CAACGTTACTGTTAAGAGCAGCGTTGAAGCTCATGCCATTTGAATTTGTGGTTGTACCATTTGAGGTTTGAGTCGATGAGTTATCAAAATAACGTTCTGAACCTGAAGCACCGATATGCAAAAATTTAGTTTTATCGGCGAACCATGGTAAAGCAGTTACACGACCTGTTAATTCCCAGCTTGAATCGCCTGAGCCGCCATTACGGTTGTTGTTACCGTTTGAACCGCGTGAAGTTGTGTAAGCCCAGCCTCCACCAACAGG
This sequence comes from Methylomonas sp., assembly GCA_046090005.1. Classification (GTDB taxonomy): domain Bacteria; phylum Pseudomonadota; class Gammaproteobacteria; order Methylococcales; family Methylomonadaceae; genus Methylomonas. The sequence goes on from JBJSYX010000014.1 coordinate 263, forward strand.
TTCTGTCATGAGAGCACCAGCTGCGGTCCAGCGAGGTTGTGACCAAGTTAAGCCTAAACCGGTTTTATAAGCATTTGGGTTATCAGAGAAAGCGTTAACCGCCATGTTACGCTCGATAAAGGTAATCCAACGGTTACTGGTTGCTTCTTCTAAGCTGAATGGTTCTTTGAACGAACCGACTTTAACGCCTAGTGGATCGTAACCTTTCCAGTTGATATACGCGTCTGTGATACCTGCTGCTACCCCAGAGTTACCGCCACGGCTAAAGTCATATTCAAATTTATATTCGTAATCCTTGTAATAAGTACCTTCAACACCTAAACGGGCACGACGAATATTTACGCCATCAGCCAATTGTTGTTGCGAACTTAATGAGTTGCCGTTAGCAACTGATGGTGATGCATCTTGAACATTCATTTGAGAGTCCACTTGCATACGGCCATTCAAAGACATTTCAAAATTGCCATCTTTACTTTCAAACTTAATACCTTTTTCGTTGATATGTAGCTTGCCTTCTGCTGGATCGTTAACATGCTCATCCAATGCTTTAATCGCATTATTTTTCAACGCTAAATCTTCTTTGATTTTTTCGATTTCAGCTTTTTGAGCTGCTTGGTCTTCAACTTTTTCAAATGCACCTAACAAAACGCGACCTGCGCCTGGTTCAGCAAAGATTTGCTGAGTTTTGGTGTCTACATATAAATTCATCGCCATTGCATCAGCGGCAAAGCCGGCGCCGATAACCGATGCCATCGCTAAACTTAGTTTGGTTAGCTTCATATTGTCTCCAAAGTGTTTTAATAATTCGTAATCAAGCGCAAAAGCGCGGTAGACGGCCTTGTCTGATTCACTCACATTTGTGCGTTTGCCCTTGAGTTGGCGCGAATTGTAGGTGGCGAATATGACAGCTTTGTGACAATGCTAATTTTTTCCAACTATTTCGTTGCTGCTTAGCGACAAAAATTTGTTTTTAGACAATAAGTCGCAAGTGTTTTAAAAGCGGGTTGCTAGAAATCTAGTTCATAGCGAATATTTGGTTTCTTTAGTGATAAGTGATGGTCAAGATTGATAGCTAAGCCTTTGACTTACAAAAGCATCTGCCTAAACTTGGGCGACTTAGGGTAAAAATCCCGAAATTAACACAATATATTGTGTTAATATTTCACAATTCACACTAGATAACGGAATCGCCGAATGACAGCTAAATCACCAACCCATGTCGAAATCCCATTACAAAGCGCTTCGCTAGACATCTGGGATAGCAAATACCGCTTAAAAACCAAAGACGGTGTCGCGATTGATAACAACATCGACGAAACCTACAAGCGGGTGGCGAAAGCATTGGCCAGTGTCGAAAAAACCAAAGCCTTACAAGAACAAAATTACAAAGATTTCCTCTGGGCGTTGCGTCAAGGCGTAATTCCCGCGGGCCGGATTATTTCCAACGCTGGCGCTTTAGAGCATAAACCCGCCACTTCTACTATTAACTGCACCGTGTCCGGCATCATCGAAGACTCGATGGACGACATTCTTGGCAAAGTCCACGAAGCCGGTTTAACCCTGAAAGCCGGTTGCGGTATCGGCTACGAATTCTCAACCTTGCGCCCTAAAGACGCTTACGTTTCCGGCGCTGGCGCTTACACCTCCGGCCCACTGTCGTTCATGGATATTTACGACAAAATGTGTTTCACCGTCTCATCCGCCGGTGGTCGTCGTGGCGCACAGATGGCGACGTTTGATGTTGCTCACCCTGATGTGGTCGATTTCATCCGCGCTAAACGTGAAGATGGTCGTTTACGCCAATTCAACTTGTCATTATTAATCACCAGCGAATTTGTCGAAGCAGTCAAAAACGATGGCCCTTGGCCGTTGTCTTTCCCTGTCACCCAACGCGAAGTAGACAGCGATCATCTCGATTTAACCGACAGCAGCAAAATTGCTTGGCGTGATTTGCCCAACAAAACCGGCTACATCGTTAATGACGACGGCTTGGTGGCTTGCCGCATCAGTAAAGTGATGCCAGCCCGCCGTTTGTGGGACATCATCATGTCATCCACCTACGACTACGCCGAGCCGGGTTTTATCTTGATTGATAAAGTCAACGAAATGAACAACAACTGGTTCTGCGAACACATTCGCGCCACCAACCCTTGCTGCGAACAACCGTTGCCACCTTACGGCAGTTGCTTGTTAGGTTCGATTAATCTGACGCGCTTTGTCGATAAACCGTTCAGCAAAGATGCCAAATTCGATTGGGAAGGCTACCGCAAAACCATCCGCATTTTTACCCGTATGTTGGACAACGTGGTAGAAATCAACGGCTTGCCATTAGAAAAACAACGCTATGAAATCACCAGCAAACGCCGTCACGGTATGGGCTATCTGGGCTTAGGCTCGACCATCACCATGCTAGGCTTGAAATACGGCGACCAAGCGTCATTGGCGTTTACCGAACAAGTTACCAAAGAATTGGCTTTAGAAGGCTGGAAAGCCGGTTTAGAGTTGGCGAAAGAAAAAGGCCCAGCGCCGATTATGAAGCAAATTTTCACCGTTACCGGCGAAATGCTGCACAAACGCCCAGAAATGAAACAAGACGGCTACAAACTGGGCGACCAAGTCGCGGGCAAAGTGCTACACGCCAAATACAGCCGCTACATGCAAAAAGTCGCCAAAGAATTGCCAGAATTGGTCGAGCAATTAGCCGAAGTCGGCAGCCGTTTTACCCATCACAGCTCCATCGCGCCAACCGGCACCATTTCGCTGTCATTAGCCAACAACGCCAGCAACGGCATCGAACCTAGCTTTGCTCACCATTATTCACGTAACGTGATTCGTGAAGGCAAAAAATCCAAAGAAAAAATTGATGTGTTCTCGTTTGAACTATTGGCTTACCGTCAATTGGTCAATGCAGAGGCGATGCCATACAGCGACAATCCAGACCACCAATTGCCTGATTATTTCATCGCAGCTGACGACATTAGCCCCAAACAGCACGTTGATATCCAAGCCGCCGCGCAAATCTGGATTGATTCCTCAATCTCGAAAACCGCCAACGTACCAACCGATTACCCGTATGAAGATTTCAAATCAATCTACGAATACGCCTACGACCAAGGCTTAAAAGGCTGCACTACCTTCCGCTTCAATCCAGAAGTATTCCAAGGCGTGTTGGTCAAAGAATCAGACTTGGAAAACACCACCTACCAATTCACCTTGGAAGACGGCCATGTGGTGGAATTTAAAGGCAACGAAGCAGTGGAATACGACGGCGAAGTTCACACCGCCGCGAATTTGTTTGATGCCTTGAAAGAAGGGTATTACGGTAAGTTTTAATACCGATAA
>JBJSYX010000015.1:0-5817 GCA_046090005.1 Methylomonas sp.
CTCCTTAAATAAAAACGGCTTGTCGCTGATTACCTTGATTTTTACCGATAGCACCGAAGTTTATTTTGCGCGGCAATTGGTGATGGAGCGTTTGATTGAGGTTAAACAGCAAATGCCTGTGGGGGTTAATCCAGTACTGGGGCCAGTTTCCACTGGTCTGGGCGAAGTTTATCAATACACACTGGAGCGTGATGACGATGACGCTAGGCCATTAAGCGAACAAGCGTTGCAACAACGGCGCGAAGTGCAAGATTGGGTGGTGCGGCCTTTATTGCGTGGCATCCCTGGGGTGGCAGAAATCAACTCGCAAGGTGGTTACGTTAAGCAATATCAAGTGTTGGTGAATCCTGATCGTTTACATCATTACCGAGTTTCCCTTGCTGAAGTATTTGATGCGCTGGCGCGGAACAATGCCAATAGTGGCGGCGGTGTGTTGCCGCATTATGCCGAACAATATCTGATTCGCGGCGTTGGTTTGATTAATGATTTAGACGATATTGCCAACATCGTTTTGAAAGAACAAAACAGCGTCGCGGTGCATATTCGCGATGTCGCCGAAGTGACAATCGGTAATGAAGTTCGAGCAGGTGCAGTGATTAAAAATGGCGATACTGAAGCGGTTGGTGGGATTGTGATGATGCTACGCGGCGGTAATGCTAAACAGGTGGTAAGCCGGATTAAACAGCGAGTCAGCGAAATTAATGACAAAGCCCTGTTGCCCAATGGCCTGAAAATTGTGGCTTATTACGATCGCAGTGACTTAGTCGATGCGGCTTTGCATACTGTCACTAAAGTATTGCTGGAGGGGATTGCTTTGGTGGTTGTGGTGCTGTTTTTATTTTTGGGTGATGTGCGTTCCAGTTTAATTGTGGTGAGCACCTTGATTGTCACGCCTTTGGTGACCTTTATTGCCATGAATCAATTAGGACTTTCTGCCAATTTAATGTCTTTAGGTGGTTTGGCGATTGCGATTGGCTTAATGGTCGATGGTTCGGTGGTAGTGGTCGAAAACGCATTTCGTTTATTGGGCGAACGCAAAGGTCGCACCACCAGCCGCGTTCGAGTGGTCATGACTGCCGCTCAAGAAGTGGCAACGCCGGTTTTATTTGGCGTCGGCATTATTATTCTGGTGTTTTTGCCTTTGATGACCTTACAAGGCATGGAAGGCAAAATGTTTGCGCCGTTGGCTTATACGATTGCGATTGCCTTGCTGGTGTCTTTGTTGGCATCACTAACCTTGTCGCCGGTGTTGTGTAGTTTTTTTCTCGAAGGTCATCAAGGCGAACATGACACCAAAATCATCGCCTATTTAAAGGCGTTTTATTTACGCTTATTAAATTGGGCAATGCTGCATCGTTTGAAAGTGGTGAGCTTAGCGGTTATGGTGTTTATTGCGACTTTAGGTTTATTGCCGTTTCTAGGTACCTCGTTTATTCCCGAAATGAAAGAAGGTTCGATTGTGCCGGCAATTAATCGGGTGCCGAATATTTCACTGGAGGAAAGTATTCACGTTGAAATGCAGGCGATGAAAATGCTGATGGATATTCCTGGGGTTAAGAATGTCGTCAGCGGGGTCGGTCGTGGTGAAAGTCCTGCTGATCCGCAAAGCCAAAATGAATCGACGCCGATTGTGACTTTAAAGCCCCGTGAGCAGTGGCCGGACGGTTGGACACAAGACACGATTGCCGATGCCATGCAGGAAAAATTGATTACTAATTTGCCGGGAATGCAAGTGGTGATGGCACAACCGATTTCTGATCGGGTTGATGAAATGGTGACGGGGGTACGTTCCGATGTGGCGGTCAAAGTGTTTGGTGATGATTTATCAAAACTCAAACAATTGGCTGACAGCATTGCCGCCGTTGCTAACCAAGTCAATGGTGCTCGCGACATTCGGGTGGAACGCTTAACCGGCCAGCAATATCTGAATATTAGCGTTGATCGTCAAGCGATTGCCCGACATGGTCTCAATGCTGCTGATATTCACGACACGATTGAAACCGCGATTGCCGGTAAGGTAGCGACCGAAATTTATCAAGGCGAACGACGATTCTCGGCAGCGGTACGCTTACCAGAAGATTTTCGCAACAATATTGAAGCGATTGATGCCTTAATGTTGACTTCCAGTAACGGTGCGCGAGTACCGCTGGGCGATGTCACTAGAATTACTTTAAACGATGGTCCCGCTCAAATCAGTCGCGAAATGGGTAAACGGCGGATTGTGGTGGGGATTAATGTCCGCGACCGCGATTTGGGCAGTTTTGTCGCTGAATTGCAAGATGCGGTGGCTAAACAAATTAGTATGCCGGAAGGCTATTATCTGCAATGGGGCGGCCAGTTTCAAAACATGGAGCGGGCTTTGGGGCATTTGACTCTGATTATTCCAGTGACGATTGCGGCGATTTTCTTCTTGTTATTTATGCTGTTTAAATCGGTGCGCTTTGCGGGCTTGATTATTTTAGTGTTGCCGTTTGCCTCGATTGGCGGGATTGTGACCTTATTTATCAGCGGTGAATATTTATCGGTACCTGCTTCAGTGGGATTTATTGCTTTGTGGGGAATTGCGGTACTGAATGGCGTGGTATTGGTGTCGTATATTCGCGGCTTGCGGGATAGCGGTTTGAGTCAGTTTGAGGCGATTGTTCACGGTTGTGAGCAACGCTTTAGACCCGTGATGATGACGGCAACGGTGGCTTTGTTGGGCTTGGTGCCGTTTTTGTTTGCCAATGGCCCGGGCTCGGAAGTACAAAAACCGCTGGCAATTGTGGTGATTGGTGGACTGGTCAGCTCGTCTTTATTAACTTTATTAGTGTTGCCCACCTTATATGCTTGGTTTGATAACGATCAAGCTCAATCGGGCTAATAGGTATTTTTGAATATGCGACAACGATTGGTTTTACGCGGATTGCTTTTCGCGGCTTTACTTTTCAGCATGGTTTTAGCACAGGCCGCCGAGATTGATGTCTCAGTTGATCGTAATCCAGTGAATTTGAATGATTCTTTTCAACTGATGTTTAGCGCCGATGATGACCCAGATGGCAAGCCGGATTTTTCGGTTCTGCAGCCGCAATTTGAAATTCTCAATCAACAACGTAGCAGTAGTTCATCTTGGGTGAATGGCAAAAGCCAACATAATCAACAATGGACGCTCACGGTGATGGCGAAACACAGCGGCGAATTATTGATTCCGCCAGTTGCTTTTGGTGCTAATGTCAGCAAGCCGTTGAAACTAACGGTAACCGATAAGCCGAGTAATCTAACCAACAATGAAGACTTGTTTTTAGAGGTACAAGCCACGCCCGACAAGCCTTTTGTGCAATCGCAAGTAATTTACAGCTTGCGTTTATATCGTCGAGTGCAAATCGCCCAAGCCAGTTTATCTGAGCCCGAGCTGAAAGAGGCGGTGATTGAAAAATTAGGTGAAGATAGTAATTACACCACCCAAATCAAAGGGGTTGATTATTGGGTGACGGAACGCAAATACGCAATTTTTCCTCAACAAAGCGGTGTGTTGACGATTCCAGCTTTAACCTTGAATGCCGAAGTAGTCAGTGCTCAAGCGGGGCGTAGTAGTTTTTTTGGTCAAGCGATTACTCAAAATAAACGGGTATCGTCTAAGCCAATTACCTTGAATGTCCAAGCGGTGCCGGCAGCATTGAAACAAGTGGCATGGTTGAGTGCCGAATCTTTGCAGCTGAGCGATCAATGGTCGGACAGTCAATTGCAAGTTAAAGTCGGCGAGCCGTTAACCCGCACAGTGACTTTAGTGGCAAAAGGCAGCACGGTTGGTCAATTGCCAGAATTATCGACTCAAATTGCCGTAGATGGCATCAAAACTTACCCCGATCAACCGCAATTACAAGAAGCTAAAAACAGCGATGGTTTAACTGCGATGCGTCAGGAAAAAATCGCTTTTATCGCCAATCAAGCCGGTGACTATCAGTTGCCTGAGATTAACGTAGCGTGGTTTAACACTAAAAGCCAACAGCTAGAAACCGCGCATTTGCCAGCGGTGACGATTAAGGCGTTGCCGGTAGCTGAGCCTATGGAAACTCAAGTAACACCAATGGCTGTAAAACCTCAGATAACCAGCGTTGAAAATCAAGACCAGGTTCATTTATGGCAAACGATTTCGGGATTGTTGGCGCTGGGTTGGTTAATCAATGGTGTTTGGTGGTTTAAACGTTCACCGAAATCACAGGCTGTGATTGTGCCGCCTAAAACCTTGGTCAACGCAGCTGAAGCTAATCTGAAACAAGCGTGCCAAAACAATAATCCACAAGCGGCTAAACAAGCTTTATTAGCCTATTTTGCGGTTGATAGTTTGGCGGCTATTGTGACTGCCGGGCGTTTTGCCGATGAAATTAGCGGCTTGAATCGTTATTTGTATAGTGGTCAATCTAGTGAATGGCGTGGTGATGGCTTATGGCAAGCATTTAAGCAGCGACCCGTTTCAAGCCAGCAAGCGCAAGCAATTGATGTGAGTTTGGAGCCTTTGTTTAAGTTGTAAACTGATGTTACGAAGAGACTGTGTTTTCAACATCGAATTAGCGTTAAAGATTGAAAGTTTTGTAGCTAATCGGGTCGCGTTGGATGGGATGGGCATTATCATTGGTATGATGGCTAACAATAATGCCGTCATTCCCGCGAAGGCGGTAATGACGAAGCCAATGATATTGAAGCTAACTCCCTGTTGCTTTGATAACTAGATTTTTAGCGCTGCGTAACATCAGTTAGTAATTAACCAATACTTTAGATTTGACCAATGTCATCCTACTTATTCGTCTACGGCACATTGCGGCGTGATGCACAGCATCCAATGGCCCGCTATTTACACCAACAAGCCAGATGGATAGGCTCAGCTAGTTATCAAGGCAAACTTTACCAAGTCAGCGACTATCCAGCAGTTGTGTCATCCCGCTATTCAGCTGATACAGTGTGTGGCGAGGTTTATCAATTATTCACTGCCGATTTGTGGTCAATTTTGGATGATTATGAGGAATGCAGCCCAAGTTTCCCTGCTCCCACTGAATATCAGCGGGTGTTGCAAACGGTCTATTTAAGCAATGGCGAAGCAATCAGCGCTTGGATTTATCTGTATAACCGCCCAATTAGCGGCCTTAAAGTGATTGAATCAGGTGATTTTTTGATTTGAACAGCAGCTTACTCTCTGAATCAGGCATCGAAGCCCAAGCAACACAGCTCTGCTACCAGTAAAGAAAAATTTCCAACTTAGATTTGCCAAGCTAATAATTTATGGAATCCTGAGCTCGGAGATAGTTAATTGTGATTTGTGAATAACAGAACACACCTAAGAAGGCTTGTATGTCACGATGCAAGCCTTTTTTTGTATTACAAAAGACGCTTCACTGGTATAAAACATCCATTAAGCTTATTTAGGTACAGGCTTATGTCAAAACCAATTAATTATTTAAATCAGGCCAACAACCCTGTGGTTTCAATTATTAATGGGGTTGATCATGATATTAAGCGAATTGAAGGTATTTTAATGCTGGGCTATGTCTTAGTTTTATTATCACCTTTGTTGGCGCCCATTACCCCGCCCCACATATTATTGCCGCTCATGGCTTTGTGTTTTTTTTGCTCTGTTTGTTGTGCTAGGTTCAATTTCTACAATATTCATCGCAAGGTATATTTTTCAACCTCGGATTTAGAACAAAGACATATCGCAACCCTGCAACCGGTGATTGATATATTCAATACCTTACCGGCCAAAGGTTTGAATGAGGGTTTTAATCCATTAAAAAACCTCGCCCGTACTGTTAAAAGCGCATTAGGCGCTTGGTTAATTAATCC
>JBJSYX010000016.1:0-2901 GCA_046090005.1 Methylomonas sp.
TGATTGTCTTCAATACTGATTTTCTTAACCGCTTTGGCTGAAACCAAGTCGGTTTCAAGATTGGGATCGATAAAGGTTGTTAGTAAATTTTCGATAGCGGATTTGTCTAAGTTCGCCATGCAACACTCCGTGGTGGTAAAAATAACCAAGTAAATTGGTTGGATATAATACCACCTTAACAAATCATGATTGATACCTAGCGCTTATAATGTCGGCGTAGGTTAACTTAGTGCAAACACCCGAAAATGCCCCCCAAATTAAATCCCCAACAACTATCCGCGGTTAAAACCATCGATCACCCTTTGCTCGTTCTAGCCGGTGCCGGCAGCGGTAAAACCCGTGTTATCACCGAAAAAATTGCTTATTTAGTTCAAAACGGTATCCCCGCTCGCCATATTGCCGCCGTAACCTTTACTAACAAAGCTGCCCGTGAAATGAAAAATCGAGTCAGTCGCTTGTTGGACGATAAACAAAGCCGTGGCTTGACAGTTTCCACCTTCCATTCGCTCGGCTTGGACATTCTGCGCCGCGAACATAAAGCCTTGGGTTATAAATCGGCGATTACCATGTTCGACGAGCAGGACAAAATCAGCTTGTTACGGCAGTTGGTTAATCACGTCAAAGGCTGTGATGAGGATGCGGTCGAAGCTTACAGTCATCGAATTGGGCAATGGAAAAATGCTTTTATCAGCCCCGAACAAGCGTTAGCCACCGCTGACACGCCAGAAGTAATTGCTGCGGCCATGTTGTTTCAGCAATTTAATCGCAGTTTAAAAGCCTATAACGCAGTCGATTTTGACGATTTAATCGGCTTGCCGGTGGTTTTGTTTCAACAACATCCGGCAATTCTGGAAAAATGGCAAAACAAAATCCGCTATTTGTTGGTCGACGAATATCAAGATACCAACATTACCCAATATCAATTAGTCAAAGCCTTGGCTGGCAATTTGGGGCGCTTTACCGTGGTTGGCGATGATGATCAATCGATTTACGCTTGGCGTGGTGCCCAGCCGGAAAATTTGAGTCAGTTACAAAAAGATTTCAGCCGTTTACAAGTGATTAAGCTGGAACAAAACTACCGTTCCGCTGGCCGCATTTTAAAAGTCGCCAACCAGTTAATCGCCAATAATCCCCATGCTTTTGAAAAAAAATTGTGGAGTGATTTAGGGTTTGGCGACCCATTGCGGGTTTTGAGCCATAAAAATGAAATCGCCGAAGCCAAGCAAGTGGTGGCGGAGATTGTGCATCATCGCTTTAAAACCGGTGGTCAATACGGTGATTATGCGATTTTGTATCGCGGCAATCATCAATCGCGGTTGTTTGAGCGCGAATTGCGAGAAAGCAATGTGCCGTATTTCATCAGCGGCAGCACCTCGTTTTTTGCTTATTCGGAAATTAAAGACATTTTGGCTTACCTGCGTTTAGTCGTAAATCGCAATGACGATGCCGCCTTTTTGCGTGTCATCAACACCCCGCGCCGCGAAATTGGCCCCAGCACTTTGGAAAAACTCGGCGCTTATGCCAATGAACGCCATATCAGCTTGTTCGCCGCCAGCACCGAATTTGGCTTGCAACAGCGGATTTCCGAAAAATCCCAACAGCGGCTCAATAAGTTTTGCGATTTTTTGAATCAAACCGCCAGCAAAATTGAGAACGGTGACAGTTTTGCCGCGATTGAAAAAATGGTGGATGAAATTCATTACCCGCAATGGCTGAATGAAAACAGCAAAACCCAAGCCGCAGCTGAACGTAAGCTGAAAAACGTCTATGAGTTAATCGAATGGCTACAGCGGATTGCTGGCAACGAGCAGGGCGAACAAAAAAACCTGTCAGAAGTGATTGCCAAGGTGATGTTGCTGGACATTCTCGACCGCAATCAAGAACAAGAAGCCGGTGATCAAGTCAGTTTAATGACGCTACACGCTGCCAAGGGCTTGGAATTTCCGCATGTATTTTTAATCGGCATGGAAGAAAACCTACTACCCCATCAAAACAGCATCGAAACCGACAATATTGAAGAAGAGCGGCGTTTGGCTTATGTCGGCATTACCCGCGCGCAAAAAACCTTAACCTTCAGCTATTGCACCCATCGCAAACGCTACGGCGAAATGGCCGAATGTGAACCGAGCCGGTTTTTAGCCGAATTGCCGGAAGACGATTTGGAATGGCCGAACAAAAAACAACTGCCGCCAGAGGAAATTAAACAGCGCGGTAAAGCGAGCTTGGCGGCGTTGAAGTCGATGTTGAGTGATTGATTTGCCACTGAAATCTTATGGTCTAGGATACCAGCTCGATTAACTTTTCGTAATTGTTCACAACGTCATATTTGACTTGCTCTGACGTGATTTTCGCGAAAAATTTACGAGCACAATCGATTTTGCATTCTTCGATCTTGCGTAAATCCATGGACGATATTGAGCCCTTGGTTTCAGCAACGAAATAAACATGCTTGACCTTGTCTTGTTGGAAGGAAATCGCCCAATCGGGATTGTAATTGCCGACGGGAGTGGGAATGAAGAAAGCTTTAGGCAATTTGGCGTAGACGACCACTTCTGCGCTGGTATCCAACTCTTTGGCAAATTTCCGCTCAATCTCGGAGTCGGTGATCACATAGTCGTAGATATGATGCTCCGCCTTGATTGCTCGACTGAAATCGATCGCTGATTTGTCTTGCGTGAAAATCGTTTGCTCATGCACGTCTTCAATGGGGTCATAAGCAATGTGCTCGACGATGACCGTCGCTTTTTGTTCGTTGATAATCCGAATGCTTTTCGCGATAAAGTCTTCGGGGTTGGTTCTAAACTGACCAAATACGGCTTTATTAATCCCCTGGTAAATGGTAACGACAGTGGCACGGGTTAATTGCACACCTTCAGCCACTTTACCGATCAGATCATATTT
>JBJSYX010000017.1:0-2754 GCA_046090005.1 Methylomonas sp.
AGTTTTAGCCGTTGCTGGCGATACGTTTAGCACCGCCTTAGCTGTCAGCCAAATCAGCGGCCAATTGAGCTGGCAAGATGATCGCAAAATTGCCAAAGCCTTAGGTTTAATCGAAAACCATATCAATTTAGTTGAGCTGCGTTTGCGCTTGCTGAGTAAAGTCAGCCATAAAATGACGCCGTTAATGTTCGAATACGAATTACTGCAACGCGCCAAGGCTCAGAAACAACATATTGTTCTACCCGAAGGCAACGAAGAACGGATTTTGCGCGCCGCTGAAATCTTGTTATTGCGGGATGTGGTCGAGATTACTTTACTAGGCAATGAAACCGAAATTAGACAAAAAATTCAAAGCTTGGGCTTAAAACTCGATCAGATCAAAATCATCGACCCGTTGCTTTCCGATTTACGCCCTATTTTTGCGGAAAGCTATTATCAAGCTCGCAAACACAAAGCCATCGTCTACGACACCGCGTTCGATTTAATGGCTGACGTCAGCTACTTTGGTACCTTGATGATTCATTTGGGCTACGCTGACGGCATGGTGTCCGGTGCCGTGCATTCGACTCAACACACGATACGCCCTGCCTTTGAAATCATCAAAACTAAGCCCAACGCAGCTATTGTTTCCAGCGTATTTTTCATGTGTATGGAAGACCAAGTGTTGGTGTATGGCGATTGCGCGGTCAACGTCAATCCAAGCCCACAAGAATTAGCTGATATTGCAATTAGCGCCGCCGATACCGCGAAAATGTTTAACATCGAACCGCGAATCGCGATGCTGTCTTATTCAACTGGCGATTCTGGTAAGGGGGAAGCCGTCGATAAAGTCCGTGAAGCGGTAGCAATTGCCCAAGGCTTACGACCCGATTTAAAACTGGAAGGGCCAATGCAATATGACGCGGCGGTTGACCCAGCTGTAGCGAAAACCAAACTGTCGGCCAGCGAAGTCGCCGGTAACGCCACAGTGTTTATTTTTCCTGATTTAAACACCGGCAATAATACCTACAAAGCCGTACAACGCTCATCTGGCGCCGTTGCAGTTGGCCCAGTGTTGCAAGGTCTAAACAAACCGGTCAATGATTTAAGCCGAGGCTGTACGGTGACTGATATTGTGAATACGGTGATTATTACTGCCATCCAAGCTCAGGAGAGTCATTCGTGAAGCAGAAGATCCTTGTGATTAACTCCGGTAGCTCGTCGATTAAATACACGGTAATCAACTTGGCAGACCAAAGCCGCTTGCTAACTGGCTTAATTGAACGGATTGGCGAAAGCGAATCCTTGCATCGTTACAGCCTAAGTGACGGAGACACCCAGACAATTATTCAGCCGATTGCCAATCATCAACAGGCTTTACAACGCTTGTTTGCCACACTGTCCAGCACCGAAGTGGTCGGTAATGGCGGTTTATTTTGCATCGGTCATCGCGTGGTACATGGTGGTGAAAAATTCAAACAACCAACCTTAATCACCGACACAGTATTAGCCGAAATTACCAATATCAGCCCTTTAGCACCACTTCACAATCCCGCCAATATGCTGGGCATCGAAGAAGCGCGTCGGCAAATGCCAGATACCCCACAAATCGCTGTCTTTGACACCGCCTTTCATCACACCCTACCCGACTACGCTTATCACTACGCCCTGCCCGCCAATTTATATCAACAACACGGCGTCAGACGCTACGGTTTCCACGGCACATCTCATGCATATGTCGCCAAACAAGCAGCTTTATTGCTCGGCAAACCGTTACACGAAACCAATCTGATTACCCTGCATTTAGGTAATGGTGCCAGCGTTAGCGCAATTGCCAATGGCGTTAGCGTGGATACTTCCATGGGCATGACGCCCTTAGAAGGTTTGATGATGGGTAGTCGCAGCGGCGATATTGATGCGGGAATTATTTTTTATCTCAGCCGTTGTTTAAATCTCTCCAGCCAAGCGATTGAAAACTTGCTGAACAAAGACAGTGGCTGCAAAGGTATTTGTGGCGAAAACGATATGCGCGCGATTCATCAACGTGCAGAAAGCGGCGACCAATCCGCGCAATTGGCGCTGGCGATGTACGCTTATCGCATCAAAAAATACATTGGTGCTTATTTCGCGGTTTTAGGTCAGGTTGATGCGTTGGTGTTTACTGGTGGGATTGGCGAAAACGATGCTTGGTTGCGGCAGCAGTGTTGTGAAAATCTGGCGGTGTTTGGGATTGAGCTGGATAATGAGAAGAATCAGCAACCCAATCGGCCTAGCGGTTTTATTAGTGAAGCAAACTCAAAAGTCGCTGTGCTGGTGATAGCTACCGATGAGGAATTGGAAATTGCTTTGCAAGCCAAGCAATGTTTAACCACAATTGATTAATCACTCATGAGCAATACTGGTTTCCCGTCTGCCACCCCGAACACCAAGGCTTTTATGCGAGGTAGTGCGGCAAACGGGAGAATCGCTACCTCACAATCAACCCATCTTCCATATGCAAAACATGATCCATTCTCGCTGCTAAATCAGGGTCATGGGTCACCACCAAAAAGCTGACTTTTAACTCTCGGTTGAGCTCTAACATCAACTGATAAATCTGCTCAGCGGTTTTACTGTCCAAATTCCCAGTAGGCTCATCCGCTAACACGCATTTAGGTTGATTGATCAAAGCCCGTGCGACTGCGGCACGCTGTCTTTCTCCGCCTGATAATTCACCTGGCTTGTGCAGAATTCGATGCCCTAAGCCAACCCGTTTCAACAATTCCGTCGCCCGTT
>JBJSYX010000018.1:0-6737 GCA_046090005.1 Methylomonas sp.
TCTGCCGCGCCGAGCACCGACATCAAAATGACCTCGCAACGCGAATCTTTTTTATCGACAGCTAAAAATATCCTCAATGCTGTTAGCATTGCGTAACATCAGCGCTTCAATTTATCGATGACGGACTAGCCACCAACAAAAAATGATTAGCATCCCTCGATTGAAATGATTGGTTTACATCGAGTACAGTGACAATCAGCGTTTTACCGGTTTGACGAATACGTTGGATCAAATCAGTCAAAAATGCCCGCCAGCCATCATCTAACATGGCATCATTCAAAACCAGATTAAGCCCATCAAATCCTGGCTCACTCGCCCAATTGATGAGTTGAGCGGCCAATAATGACGCCTCAGATAGCTGAGTTTGACGATCGACAATCACCGTGGGTTGAAAACTCAGCTGGTGATAACGGGCAAAAATCGCCAAGGCATTGTCATAAGCCGCTAACACTTGTGGCTTGCCGTCTTGCCAAGCGAAATACTGCGGACTGAGTACTGCTAATTGATCAACCGAATCATGCAGTTGCTGCCAACCGGTCTCGTCTAACACCGGATTCATGATCCCTACTTTGGTTTCCAACGGTTTCGCGCTGACTTTGCTGAGATTGACCACCGCCTCGATTAAATCAGCCGTTTCAGAGGCTGGCTGCCAAACCGCCAAACTCATTGCCCCCTGTTCTGCACCCTCTGGCATAGCCACTGGGCGATTAGTTAATGGCTGGCCATTCAAATACGCCATCGCGCCTTTGCCAACCACTCGTAGCCTTAAAGTCAACGCCCCTTCACCCATATCAACACTGGCTAACTGACGATGGACATCGGTAGCCAATGATTCTTGTAACAACACCTGCCCATTAGCGATGCCGAGTCGAATCGAGGGATGATGGGTGTCATGGCGTAAAGACAGCCAAAATTGTCCGATTGGCAACGCTGCTAACTGCACTTCAACATCAGCATCTCGCCATTTTTCAGTGCCAGCTAAACTGATTAAGGCACCCTGCTGGTTCGGGCTATTACTTAGACGCAAATTACCCGGCTCAATGTTCAATTCGCCACTATCAACAATCCACGCCGAGGCCGAAAGCGCCGTATCAAATTGATCGACAAACTCGACACGGCGCGGTTGGTTATTATTGAGCTGACTGACTAATTCGGCTGGCAACCAGGTTCTTGAAACTCGAATCCGTTTCAAATTCGATGCATTATCCTCGTGATAATTAGCACCGGATGCTGCTGCGACAAAACCCATTGCAAAGCCCGCCTCACGGAGTGTTTGCGACCAAATCACCGCGCCATCACCGTATGCCGGATTCCACGCGCGTGAACAATCCGCCACTAACACTGGGGTTTGTAGACGCTGTTCTAATCTTTGCCGTTGTTGACTCAGTTTCTGTGCCAATAACACTGGGTTAGCAAAACCTTGGTCATCGCCATTCGGACAAGCAGACACCGCCACTTCCCAACGGCCACTTTTCGCCATCAGCTCCAACTGATGCCAAGACGCCAGATGAATATTGGCCTGCTCAAGCTCAGCGACATCCACAAATACCGTGGCGGTCATGCCTAATCGAGCTAACACAGGGTCAACTATTTCAATGGTTTCGCGATTCGCTTGTTCAAAGGTCAACAACACAGGATTGCTGGGTAGCGATTCGTTATTATTGGTTCGCCAACGATTGATTTGCGCCAAACTCAGCGTGTTGTAACCGGCTTGTTTAATCGCGTTTAAATCCTCTTTTAAGCTGTTAACCGAAATGGCCAAACCGAGATTGTTACTGACTTTGCCAAAGCTTAAAGCCAAAAATGCTTGGTTTTCGATACGCGTGACGACTGGTGGGGTTCGGATACCCGTGCTGGCTAGTAATTTTGGTAATTCATGACCGGTAATCACTGCCGCAATTAACAGCAACCACCAAATCAGGTTGCGTTTATGACTGACTGGCACCGGATATTTAGGAAAATGCTGGATCGGCAAGCTACTCATCTTGTCCCCCATCTGTTATCACGTTGGGTGGCAATCGCATACGGCATCTGCCAAACCAGAAACATCAAGTAATAAACTGTGAAATAGAGGCCATAAATCCAGTAGCGGTCAGCTTTCCAAAACAGGTAATAGGCGGAAAACATCAAACCAATAATCACCGTGCCCATCAAATACAACAGCGGTGAAATCAAATCGGTTTCAATAATCGGCAACCATAAGCACAAGCGCAAAATCAACAACGGGGCAATGATTGGAAATAACAGCTGGGCATAAAAAGCAATTGCCGCAAACGGATGTTTTTTCCACATAAAGGTGGCAGCGATTAAGGTTTCGCGAAACCAAGATTTCTTCCAGCGTAATTGCTGTTTTAGAAATTGTTTGTGATGTTCTGGGACAATGGTAGTGGCGACGGCATCGGCGGCATAAATCACTCGATATTTGCGTAACAAGTAATTGGTTAAACTGCGATCATCGCCAAAGGTGGCTTGAATGCCGAGAAAATGCTGATTCAACCACACCGGCAATACTTCCATCACGCAACTACGTCGATAAGCAGAAAAGCAACCGGGGCAACAAGTGACGGTGCCGAAAATACTTTCAGCGGCTTTCATGACTCGAAACGCCACGTAATAACGGGCTTGTTGCATTCGGGTCAGGCTGTTTTCACCCACATTAGCCACTTCGGTATGACCTGCAACCGCTGCGACACGCGGATCAGCAAAACCTTGCACAATTTTGCGTACGCCATCGCGCTTAACAAAGCTGTCGGAATCGACGTACACCAATATTTCGCCATCAGAAATATAAGCCCCAGCAGCCATCGCTTCGCGCTTACCTTTGTTATGGGCAAAAATTTCTAATTTCAGTTCTGGCCAGCGTTTCTGAGCACGTCGGGTTTCGGCGACAGTGCCATCGCTAGAACCATCATCGACCACGATCACTTCAAACATATCGGCTGGATAATCAATGTCATAACATGCTTTAACAGTTCTATAAATCGCCTCTTCTTCGTTGAAAGCGGTAATGATAATGCTGACTTTGGGAGTGATATGGGCGTTGTAAGGGGTGCGATACAGCAGAGAAAATAGGAAACGGGAAAAGATAAAACCAGCAATGGCTATCGAATATAAATTGGCATAAGGGCTATACCAATAATAAGTAAAATTACTTAATCGCAAACCAAATACTGTAACCATTGCAAAAACAATTAAACCAACAGCAGCAATAAAAATTAATAGACGTTTAAAATCTAAATTCCAAGTCATAAGTGGGCTTAACCCAGTGGGGTCGTAATCAACAATTGAAACTGATTTTTCGGTTGATAACATCGCAGTCTCCAAAACAGGTTTACTGAAATAATGCAGTTTTGAAAAAAAATAACTGCTTCAGCATATAATTGATATGCC
The DNA here is from genome assembly GCA_046090005.1 of Methylomonas sp. Classification (GTDB taxonomy): domain Bacteria; phylum Pseudomonadota; class Gammaproteobacteria; order Methylococcales; family Methylomonadaceae; genus Methylomonas. Next base: position 3,391 of record JBJSYX010000018.1, read on the forward strand.
TTTTAGGTAGGCACTTTCTATTCAAAATAAGCCAAATAAAATCACCCTTTATTTAACTTATCGCCACCATATCAACCGATAAAAAACCGTTCTGTTCGATAAATAACATTCGTTAACCAAGCAACATAACTTTTATTTTATTTAATCAACAAATGTAAATTTCATCATCAAATAATAAACAGACTTTGATTTTAGGTTTAGAATCCAACCAATCCCCGTTGAACCTTTTAAAAATTCTAAGAGAAATTATTATGATTCGATATTTCAAGGGGAGGTGAAATATTCATTATAATTTTTACAATACATTAAATAATTATTTAACCTATTCGAGTCATTATTCTTAAGTAAACATGTGCAGCGGTTTTAAAAAATTCCAGCAACCGATGCAGGGTACGCACCGTGTATTCTGCAGTTTTTAAAATGGATTAAGCATTGTTGCTTAGATTAAAAATTCGTCATATTCATTAACATGGAGTAAAGCAATGAATCTATCGCCCTTTTTTCGTTCTAAATTAATCACTATCGGCACTGGCTTGATATTGTCGACACCGGTTATGGCTGCCAATGACTCTTTCGGCATAGCGCAAATCTATCCTTCGCTAAATGGTGGAAAATCATGGGTTTCAAAATGGGATAACGGTATTCCCCGTTCTTTTTCGGGCATCGACCCACAAGATGCTTGGTTTGATGCCGCGCATGGTGATGCGACCTATAACGTTGATGGCAAAGGTTTATTTAAAATTTCAGGCGCAGTGCCGAGAATGTATATCCACGATCCGGCCAAACTGGATAGTTGGCATAATGTAGAAATCACGGTTTATGCGATGCGTGTCGCCGATAGTGGCACCGCGTGGGGCGGTATCGTCGGTGTCGCCCGAACCAATCACGGCACAACCGCGCCAGAATTATCCAACCTATGTGATACACGCGGCATAGCGGCTCGAATACGCTATGACGGTCATATCGATTTTGAAAAAGAAACCAGTCACCCTAATTCCACGGCGATACAAAACAAAACTGTCTGGGGTTCCGGCTTACCGAAAAACGTCTGGATTGGCTATAAATATGTTGTATATGACCAACCGGATGGCAACGTCAAAATGGAATTGTGGATGGATCAATCAGACGGCTTAAATGGTGGAAACTGGATAAAAGTCAATGAGTTAATCGATACCGGCACTAATTTTGCTACGCAAGGCACACCTTGTAAATCAGGAATAAATCCTGGGATTAAGTTAACTAATTCCGATGCTAGACCGGGTAGTGAATCCGGCAAACCCAATATCACCGTCTATTTCCGTAGCGATGATGTTGCGACTAATGGCTTGGTTTACAAAAAAATGACTGTGCGCGAAATTGCGCCTAATGCATCAATTTTGCCAGATACCATACCCCCAGTGATTAGTGACATTTCTGCAGACAACATCCAAGGTGACAGAGCCACGATTACTTGGACCACCGATGAACTGGCAAACTCGGAAGTACAATACGGCGCTACCACCGCCTACGAAAAACCAAGCATCTTAGATGAGGTGCTGGTGACACTTCACAGTGTCGAATTAAGCGGTTTAAGCCTCAATAGTATCTACCACTACTTGGTTAAATCGGAGGATACGGCTGGCAATATCAGCACATCAACCGATCAGACATTCAAGACCGTTGATAATTGCCTCACCAGTAATGGTCAATGGGTCAATCAATCACCCCCACTAAAACCACCATGACGATTGAGTTCGATGCCACTCCATCGGGAACCAATATTGATGGTGTATTTGGCTTATCCAATGGTATTGCTGGTAGCTACAGTGATTTGGCGGCGGCAGTGCGATTTAATACCAACGGCAAAATTGATGCCCGTAGTGGTAGTACTTATAAGGCAAGTACCTCTATTAGTTATGTACCCAACAAGTCCTATCGATTCAGACTTTATATTGACCTGAAAAATCATCGCTACAATGCTTATGTCAGTAGCGATGGCACTAACTACCAAATAATCGGCAAAAACCTTTTATTCAGAACTGAACAGTCTTATATATCGTTGATTAACAATTTCGCCAGTATTGCAAGCGTAGGTTATGACTCGGTTTGTAAAATTATTAGCACCACCCCCTAATTTAATACAATAAACAACTAGGGTGGATAAGTATAAGGTATCCACCCTAGTTTTATTATCAAAACAGCAGTGTTAATTATTCTGGATTCTCAACAGCCATATAAGCATCGAAATTAACATCCATAAAATCACTGCGTATCCCAGCAAAACCTTCATTTAAAATAGTCTCGCCATTACTCCCCGAATCGACGACTTCTAATACCTTGTTCCAACCCGTTCCTAACTGGCTATCGTTTAAATACATCGCAATTAAAACCGAGTTATTTTCAAGATTAATCACTTCTGATCGAATACCTATCCAGCGATGGGTTGGCAATAAATTAGGTTGGATTTCGTGCTGATAAACCCCTGGATAAATAACTGCAGACTTTAAAGTTGTATATTCACCAGCAAATTTTTTCTTGATTACCGCTGTGCCATCAACACGAATACCGACATAATAAAGCGTTTTACCATCTTGATAACGATTAAAGAAAAAAACCCCATTTGATTGATTTCGGTTCGGACTATCCGAAGGATTAATATTCTGAATATTGAAGAACACTTGTTGATTAAAGTTTTTAAATTTAACTCGTGTCACCAATCGCAATAAATTTTGTGGCCGATAACCATTGTCAGTATCGACTGGATTAGAGTTAGCGTATAAATTACGAAAACTATCTGAATTGGCTAACTGAACTTGTACGCTACTGAGCATTTTGCCTGTGCGCGTCAACTGGCCACCTGAATTCAACCACCACTGAGGCTCTGTCGATTCAGACATTGAACCCGTTTCGTAGATAACTGAGGGGATCGCTTGATCAAAATCATCCACCATTCCCGCACATGAGGCCATCCTAGAGCTACTGCTTAATAAAGCCATAAACCAATAAGAATAACTAATATAAGCATTTCGCATAAACAATCATCCTGTTTGTATTTAAAAAACTAAAGTCGCCAAACTTTAATACCAGCCGCTTCCATTTCGGGCACATTAAAACTGGATTTAACATCGATTAAACAACCACCTTTAATGAGTTTTTGTTGAAAATCATCAGTCGATAACTCATTAAACTGTTGATGTGATACTGCAGCGATAATCGCATCCGCTCTTGGCATATCGTTCCAAGGTAATAATTTAACACCGTATTCATTCAATGCTTCTTCATGGTCGGCATGAGGATCGTGCACAAATACATCAATACCATAAATAGCCAATTCATTAATCACATCAATGACTTTTGAATTACGCAAA
>JBJSYX010000019.1:0-6627 GCA_046090005.1 Methylomonas sp.
CGTATTTACTGCTTGTTTTGTCGGATTACTAACCGATGTTTTAACGGGGCGCTTATTGGGGCAATATGCGCTGATTTATGCTTTGATTGCTTATTTTAGTGTTAAACAGCATCGTCGTTTACGCCAATTCCCCTTGTTACAACAAAGCCTGTTTGTGTTTTATTTTTTGGCACTAGCTAAAGTTATCGTTTTTGGCATGGAAAGTTTACAAGCGGGTAATCGTTTGGCGTTGTCGTTTTGGTATCCGATCTTTACCGGAGTACTGGCTTGGCCGGTGGTGTTCTGGTTACTCCGTTATCTGCGTGTTTTAACGCGTCTTGCCTAAGTCATTATGGATAATCATTTTGCGGTTAAAGATCCACTCGAGGAGAGTCGGATTTTTTTGAACAGGGTGGTTGCTGCTTTTGTGCTGATTATCTTGATTGTGTCCGGCTTAATTGTGCGACTGGTGTATCTGCAAGTCGTTGGCCACGAGCATTATTCGACTTTATCCAAAGACAACCGAATCAAAATCGCCCCATTACCACCAACGCGCGGCATTATCTATGATCGCAATGGCAAAATGTTGGCGCAAAATATACCGACTTACAGTTTGGAATTAACCCCAGAACGGATTGAGAATCTCGATGAGACCATAAAAAATCTTCAACAATTGTTGGCAATTTCAGATGATAAAGTTGAGCAATTTCAAAAGCTTCGCAAACGTAACAAAGCCTTCACCAGCACACCGTTATTGCAAAATTTAAGCGAAGAAGAAGTGGCTAAATTTGCAGTGGTAAGGCCTTATTTTCCTGGGGTTGATGTCTACGTGCGCTTGGTTCGGCAGTATCCTTATGGTGACTTATCCTCGCATGTGGTCGGTTATGTGGGGCGTATCAATGAACAGGAATTAAAAACCTTACCCGCCGCGGAATACCGTGGTACTGATTTTATTGGCAAAATCGGTATTGAAAAAACCTACGAAAATCAATTGCATGGCACAGCGGGCTATGAGGAAATCGAAACTAATGCTCAAGCCCGTGCCGTCAATACCGTTGCGACCACTGAACCGATAGCGGGTTCTAATATCTATCTGACCTTGGATATTGATTTACAAAAAATTGCTTACGATGCTTTGCACGAATACAACGGTGCAGCGGTGGCGATTGAGATTAAAACCGGTGGCGTTTTAGTGTTTGCGAGTCGGCCTGGCTTCGACCCCAATCCTTTTGTTGCTGGTATTTCTGCAAAAGAATACAAAGCCCTACAAGAATCTCACGATCAACCGCTGTATAACCGCGCTTTGCGTGGCCAATATCCACCCGGTTCTACGGCAAAACCATTTTTGGGGTTAGCGGGCTTGGAATATGGGGTGACTGATTTTGGTCATCGATTGTTCTGCCCGGGTTATTACCGTTTACCGAATGTCGAACATAAATACCGCGACTGGAAAAAATTCGGTCATGGCTCGGTTGATATGAACAGTGCGATTACCGAATCCTGCGACGTCTATTTTTATGATTTAGCGATGGCGATGGGCATCGATAAAATGCACGATTTTATGGATAAATTCGGTTTTGGTCGTAAAACCGGCATTGATTTAGTCGGCGAAGTCGATGGCTTGATGCCGTCAAGAGAATGGAAAAAACGCTATCGTAAACACGCCTGGTTCCCGGGCGAAACCATTATTACTGGGATTGGTCAGGGTTATATGCAAGCCACGCCGCTGCAATTGGCCAGAGCAACCGCAACTTTGGCAAACAATGGCGAAGTGGTAACGCCGCATTTAGTGCAACGGATTGTTAATAAGGATAGTGCCGAGACTTTCGAGAATCGCAATCCTGAAAATCTGGGTTTGAAACAACAAAACGTCAATAACGTCATCGCGGCGATGACCAACGTAGTTCACAGTTCACGCGGTACAGCCGGCAGTTTGGCCAGAGGCATCAATTATCACATCGCTGGTAAAACCGGTACGGCACAGGTATTTACCGTCAAGCAGGAAGAAAAATACAACGAAGACGCGATTGATTTCAAAATGCGCGACCACGCTTTGTTCATCGCCTTGGCACCGGTTGAAGATCCGCAAATTGCTGTGGCGGTCATTGCCGAGCACGGTGGTCACGGTGGTACAGTCGCTGCGCCGATTGCCGGTGAAATTATCAGAGCCTATCTCAATCAAACCAAGGCCAGTGCTAATGAAAAATGAAATGCGTAATGAGTATTTTCAGTCGCCGTCATTAATTGGCAACCTGCTCAGAAAATTGCATGTCGATATTCCCTTGTTTTTGGGTTTATTACTGATTTGTACCCTCAGTTTTGTGATTCTCTACAGTGCGGGGGGGCAGGAAATCAATGTATTGATTCGTCATGCTACTCGGATGGGTTTTGCGATGATGTTGATGATCGTGCTGGCGCACGTTAATCCGCGCCAGTTTCAAAGTTTTTCAGTGTTGTTGTTTGCCGGTTGTGTGCTGTTATTGCTGGCGGTTGCGGTGATGGGGCAGATTGGTAAGGGCGCGCAGCGTTGGCTGGACTTAGGCTTTTTCCGTTTTCAACCTTCCGAATTTACCAAGCTCAGTGCGCCGATGATGGTGGCTTGGTATCTGGCTGAACATCCTTTGCCACCTAAACCTAAACACGTTGGGGTGGCGGGGGCGTTATTGATTGCGCCGGTGTTGCTGATTGCTAAACAGCCCGATTTAGGTACCGCCTTATTGGTTGCTAGTTCCGGTGCAGCGGTGTTGTTTTTTGCCGGTTTGTCATGGTGGTTCATGATTGTTTGTGTGTTGGGCGGTATCGCTTTAACGCCTTTGCTGTGGAATTTTTATCTGCATGATTATCAAAAAAATCGGGTGTTGACGTTTATCAACCCCGAAGCCGACCCGATGGGTGCTGGTTATCACATTATTCAATCGAAAATCGCGATTGGTTCCGGCGGCATTAATGGTCGAGGCTGGTTAGGTAGTAGTCAGGCCGAATTGGATTTTTTACCGGAAAGTTCGACCGACTTTATCTTTGCGGTTTTTGCCGAAGAATTTGGTTTATTCGGCTGTGTCAGTTTGTTGTTTCTATATTTACTGGTCATCATCCGCTGCTTTTATATTGCCGTCCAAGCCCAAGATACTTATAACCGCTTATTGGCTGGCAGTTTAGCGTTTACCTTTTTTGTTTATGTGTTCGTCAATATTGGCATGGTGATTGGCGTGTTGCCGGTGGTCGGTGTACCGTTGCCTTTGGTCAGTTACGGCGGCACCGCTATGGTGACTTTAATGGCCGGTTTTGGCATATTGATGTCGATTCATACTCATCGCAAAGTCCATCCGGTATAAACATGACGTTTAAAAAATCAGTTTTATTCACCTTATTGTTATCGACCCAGCTGGCGCAAGCCGAAATTGCCAACACCGATAGCTTTAATGGTTTTATTCACAAAATGGTTAGCCAGCATCATTTTAACGAAGCGCAACTGCGGCAATTGTTCAAATCAGTCGAGATACAACAGCCGATTTTAGATGCGATGTCGAAACCCGCCGAAGCCAAACCTTGGTTTCAGTATCGGGATATTTTTATGACCGAAGCGCGAATTGCTGGCGGTGTGCAGTTCTGGCAAGACAATCAAGCCGCATTAGCCGCGGTTGAACAGCAATACGGCGTGCCTGCCGAAATCATCATTGCCATCATTGGTGTCGAAACTAAATACGGTGCCAATACTGGCAAATATCGGGTGATGGATGCCTTATCGACTTTGGGTTTTGCCTATCCGAAACGCAGCGAATTTTTCTTGAAAGAACTGGAACAGTATTTATTACTGACCCGTGATGAACACGTTGATCCATTAAGTTTAAACGGCTCCTATGCTGGCGCAATGGGTTTTCCGCAATTTATGCCCAGTAGTTTTAGAACTTACGCCGCCGATTTTGATCACGACCAGCACCGCGATATTTGGAAAAATAGCGCCGATGCGATTGCCAGCGTCGCCAATTATTTTGTCCGTAACCAATGGCACGCAGGTGGCGAAATCGCTTTTCCGGTGACAGCTAAAGGTGAGGCTTATCAAAAAGCCTTGGGCAAAGGCGTTAAGCCTGATTCAACGGTTGGTCAATTACGCGCTTTACACATCAATGCGCCCAAACAATTAGCCAACCATCAAGCCGCAAAATTGCTCAGTTACCAAACTTTAGACGGTAATGAATTGTGGCTGGGTTTACATAATTTTTATGTGATTACCCGATACAACCACAGCCCTTTATACGCGATGGCGGTTTATCAATTAAGCCAAGCGATTGCTGACCGAAAAAATGCTAACCCTCAACTGACTGCTAAACAATGACAAATGAATATAACGCCGCCGCGATTGAAGTATTAAGTGGTTTAGATCCGGTACGCAAACGCCCAGGGATGTACACCGACACCACTCGCCCTAACCATTTGGTACAGGAAGTGGTCGATAACAGCGTCGATGAAGCGCTGGCAGGACACGCCAACAGCATCGAAGTGATTTTGTTTAAAGACGGTTCGGTAAAAGTCAGCGATAACGGTCGCGGGATGCCGGTCGATATTCACCCCGAACAAGGTATTCCGGGTGTCGAAGTGATTCTGACCCAGCTCCATGCGGGGGGTAAATTCTCCAATAAAAACTACCAATTCTCCGGCGGCTTGCACGGGGTCGGGGTGTCGGTGGTGAATGCTTTATCCGAAAAACTGTTGGTCGAAATCAAGCGCGGCGGCGGTGTTTATCAAATGGCATTTGCCAGCGGTGACAAAGTCAGCGAGTTACAGCAATCTGGCACCGTCGGCAAAGCCAACACCGGCACCAGTGTTCATTTCTGGCCAGAAGCTAAATATTTCGACTCTAACCGCGTTTCAGTGTCCAAGCTAAAACACGTTTTACGCGCCAAAGCAGTGTTATGCCCCGGCTTAAAAATTGTTTTGCATTCGGAGTTAAGCGATGAACATTACGAGTGGTGCTACCAAAACGGCTTGCAGGAATATTTATTAGACCGAGTCGGTGATGTGGAAATTTTTCCGCAACAACCGTTCATGGCTAACATGGCCGCCAGCAACGAAGCGGTCGAATGGGGCATCGTTTGGACGCCGGACAGCTTGCCGGAAACCATCGCCGAAAGTTACGTCAACTTGGTACCAACCGCGCAAGGCGGCACCCATGTCAACGGCTTGCGTGCCGGTTTAACCGAAGCGATTCGCGAGTTCTGCGATTTTCGTAATCTGCTGCCACGCGGGGTCAAAATCGCTCCCGAAGACGTTTGGGAAAGCTGTCATTTTGTGTTGTCGGTGAAACTGGAAGACCCGCAATTTTCGGGGCAAACCAAAGAACGTCTCAGTTCGCGTGAATGCGTCACTTTCGTTTCTGGCGTCGCCAAAGACAGTTTTAGCTTATGGTTAAATCAGCATCCGCAAGAAGGCGAAAAAATCGCTGAAATTATCCTCACCAGCGCCCAAAAACGCTTAAAAGCCGGTAAAAAAATTGTCCGCAAAAAAATCACCAGCGGCCCAGCTTTACCCGGAAAACTCGCTGATTGCTCGGCACAAGACATTTCCCGCACCGAATTATTTTTAGTCGAAGGTGACTCAGCGGGTGGTTCGGCCAAACAAGCTCGCGAACGCGAATTCCAAGCCATCATGCCGTTACGCGGCAAAATCTTGAACACTTGGGAAGTCGATTCCGGTGAAGTTATGGCCTCGCAAGAAGTCCACGACATCGCGGTAGCGCTGGGCATAGAACCAGACAGCGATGATTTACAGCACCTACGCTACGGCAAAATCTGCATCCTCGCTGATGCCGATTCCGACGGTAACCACATCGCTACCTTAATCTGCGCGTTATTCTTTCGCCACTTCAAAGCCTTGGTAAAAGCCGGTCACGTCTTCGTCGCCATGCCGCCGTTGTACCGGATTGATGTTGGCAAACGAGTGTTTTACGCCTTGGACGAATCTGAACGCCAAGGGGTTTTAGCCCGCATCGAAGCCGAAAAACTCAGCGGTAAAATCAACATCCAACGCTTCAAAGGCTTAGGTGAAATGAACCCCTCACAACTCCGTGAAACCACCATGAACCCTGATACACGGCGCTTGGTGCAGTTAGTGATCGAGGAAAATGACGATACCTTTGAACAAATGGATTTGCTACTGGCGAAAAAGCGGGCAGGGGATAGAAAGAGCTGGTTGGAGGATAGGGGGAATTTGGCGGAGGTTTAGGGGTAAGAGTGTTTATTACAGTTAGTTATGAAATCAGTATGTCATCGAGTAACTTTAAATTATCACGAGTATCAGGGCAGCCAGTTAGCGATATTGAACTTATCGCCGATTTAAAGCGCGTTAGCAAAATATTGAATGCTTCAACGGTATCTATGCCTAAATACAATGAGCATGGGAAATACGATAACACTACCGTAGCTAGGCGCTTCGGTAGTTGGAACAATGCATTAATCAAAGCCGGTTTGATAGTGTCACATGAAAACAATATTTCAGATGAAAGGTTGTTTGCGGAAATTTTCAAGCTAGTTGTCGCCTCAGTTAAATTATTTAGGCTGCTTTTTTACAGTAAGGGTTTGGCTCCTGTTGGGGGTTGATAGTTAGCGGGTTTTGATCGGGATTGAGCAACACACAATCAATCCTAGCCCAGTT
>JBJSYX010000020.1:0-3542 GCA_046090005.1 Methylomonas sp.
CCAGGAGGGGCGCCGATTAAACGCGCCACCGAGTGTTTTTCCATAAACTCTGACATATCGATGCGAATCATTGCTTCTTCGGTATCGAATATGAAATCAGCCAAGGCTTTGCACAGCTCGGTTTTACCAACCCCAGTCGGACCTAAAAACAGGAAAGAACCGTTGGGGCGATTAGGGTCGGATAAGCCAGCGCGAGAACGACGAATTGCATTGCTGACCGCTTTTAAGGCTTCGGTTGGTCCAATCACCCGGCTGCCTAATTCTTGCTCCATGCGTAACAGTTTTTCGCGTTCGCCTTCCATCATTTTGGCAACCGGAATCCCAGTCCATTTCGACACTACTTCGGCGATTTCTTCCTCAGTGACTTTGCTTCGCAGCAAAGTGGCTTCTTGGGTTTCGGCTTGATTTGCCGCTTCCAATTCTTTTTCTAAGCTAGGAATGGTGCCATATTGCAGCTCCGACATGCGGGTGTAATCTTGATTACGACCTGCTGCTTCCAGCTCTAAACGGGCGTGTTCGAGTTTTTCTTTAATGCTGGCGGCGCCTTGTAAGGAGGCTTTTTCAGCTTTCCAGATTTCTTCTAAATCGGAATATTCTTTTTCCAGTTCGGTAATTTCGAATTCCAAAATGCTCAAGCGCTTTTTAGAAGCGGCATCTTTTTCATTTTTCATTGCCTCGCGCTCGATTTTTAGCTGAATCAAACGTCGATCCAATTTGTCCATTGATTCCGGTTTGGAATCCATTTCCATCCGAATCCGGCTGGCGGCTTCGTCGATTAAGTCAATCGCTTTGTCCGGCAATTGGCGATCGGTAATGTAGCGGTGCGACAAGGTGGCAGCAGCGACGATAGCCGGGTCGGTAATATCAACGCTGTGATGGATTTCGTAGCGTTCTTTTAAGCCACGCAAAATCGCCACAGTATCTTCAACCGTTGGTTCATCAACCAAGACTTTTTGGAAGCGGCGTTCCAGTGCGGCGTCTTTTTCGATGTATTGGCGATATTCATCCAAAGTCGTGGCGCCAACGCAATGCAATTCGCCACGCGCCAGAGCCGGTTTCAACATATTGCCCGCATCCATCGCGCCTTCGGCTTTACCCGCGCCAACCATGGTATGTAGTTCGTCGATGAACAAAATCACTTGGCCTTCTTGTTTGGCGACATCGTTGAGCACCGCTTTTAAACGCTCTTCAAACTCGCCACGGAATTTGGCACCGGCGATTAAAGCCGCCATGTCTAAAGACAATAGCTGTTTACCTTTAATACCTTCGGGCACTTCGCCATTAACAATCCGTTGCGCCAAGCCTTCGACAATCGCGGTTTTACCAACACCGGGTTCACCGATTAAGACTGGATTGTTTTTGGTGCGGCGTTGTAAGACTTGGATAGTGCGGCGGATTTCATCATCGCGACCAATCACAGGGTCAAGCTTGCCTTGTTCGGCACGCTCGGTGAGATTGATGGTGTATTTTTTTAGGGCTTGGCGTTGGTCTTCGGCATTAGCATCGTTGACGTTTTGACCGCCGCGTAGTTTGTCGATGGCTTGTTCAACGTTTTGGCTATTGAGACCAGCGCTTTTTAAAAGGCTTTGTAAGGTGCCGCGATTCTCTAAGGCGGCCAGTAAAAATAGTTCGCTGGAGATAAAGGCATCTTGGCGTTTTTGTGCCAGTTTGTCAGTCAGATTTAAGACGCGGTTTAATTCATTAGAAATTTGCACATCACCACCCGCACCGGAAACCGATGCCAAACGATCAATCTCTTCAACCAAACTGTTACGCAAACTATTTACTTGAACGCCAGCTTGCATTAACAAGGGGCGAATACTACCGCCATCTTGATCCAGCAAAGCCAACATTACATGCAAAGGTTCAATGAATTGATGGTCTTTGCCTAAAGCCATGCTTTGTGCGTCGGCTAAGGCTTGTTGAAATTTGCTGGTTAATTTATCCATTCGCATCGTGCGCACCTCGTTGGGAATTTTTTATAAGTTGTTGCTGATATGGGGAGGCGGTTGGATTTTTCAAGCGGTGATTGTTGAGTAACGTCTGGTTTTGGTTTTATGCGTAATTTGACATCTAACAAAACACCAACTAACCTCAAATGATTGCCGTTGCCATGAGAAAAACAATGACCGCTATTGCTTTTGATACCTTGAAATTTGCCAACAAACTTAAATCTGCTGGTGTACCTGATAAACAGGCAGAAGCTGAAGCAGAGGCATTGTCTGAGGTGCTGGAAATTAATCTTAAAGAGCTTGCTATTAAGCAAGACATCAGATTAGAAGTACGTGACCTTGAATATCGCTTAGATGCTCGTTTTGAACGTGTCGACGGTGAATTAAAACTAATCCGCTGGATGTTAGGGGTTATGCTAGCTGGTGTGATGTCGCTGGTATTAAAAGCTTTTTTCTAAATTCCTTGTTTTTTTGAAACCCTGCCAAATTGAGAGCCTAGCCCTGATAACCATTAATCAGTACAATGAGCGCCGCTCAAATCCTTGCAGTTGACGGTTTTTGAGTGTTTTTAGTTTTAATTTGTAGGAGTTTTTGAATGGCAACAGGCACTGTAAAGTGGTTTAACAACACGAAAGGGTTCGGATTTATCGAGTCTGCCGATGGTGGTGATGATGTATTTGTACATCACTCGGTTATTTTGGGAGAAGGCTTCAAAACCTTAATGCCTGGTCAGTCGGTTCAGTTTGAAGTTGAATCTGGTCCTAAAGGCTTGACTGCTACAAATGTGTCACCTAAATAAATCCTAAGTTTGTTTGGGTGAAAAAGGCGCTTGGTTCAAGCGCCTTTTTTTATGTCTCAGGCATTGTCATTTTAGCTGGGTATAATGAAGTTTACTTAGTAAACAGGAGTTTGAAGATGGCGCGCGATTTTTCTTCGTTAAAACAGTTGGATACACCGGTTAAGGTTTTATTTACCGGTTATCTGTCCACGGTGGCTGTTGGCTACTTAATGGCATTAATTCAAATCTTATTTACTCATGGTATGGCCGATGGCAAATTCGGTTTATCGATTGATGATATTGTTTATAGCTATTACGGCAATCGTTCCGGTTCGGTAATCGAAACTCAACTCAATGGCTCGATGAAACAAAATGCCTCCGAACAAGAGCGATTTTTGATTATGCAATGGGTACGTGATGGTGCCGATCAAGCTGATTACGCTAAAACTGGGGTGCAAAAGGTTATCGAGCAGCGCTGTGTGATGTGTCATAACAAAGAGGCTTCGATTCCTGATTTTACTGATTTTAAAGTGATCAAAGAGTTAGCCAAGGAAGATGAAGGTGCGACTTTTAGTTCCTTAACTCGGGTATCACATATTCATTTATTTGGTATCAGCTTTATCTTTATGTTCGTTGGGCTGATTTTTAGCTTTGCCGAAACCAGCACCACCAAATACAAATCGATTGCAATAGGGATGCCGTATATCTTTCTATTAGTCGATATTTTGTCTTGGTGGTTAACTAAATTACATCCGATGTTTGCGTGGTTGGTGATTTTGGCGGGCGCCGGGATGGGGGTATCGTTCTTCTTT
>JBJSYX010000021.1:0-6357 GCA_046090005.1 Methylomonas sp.
CCATTGCCCATTCACCGCTCGTCAAAACCGCCTTTTTTGCCAGCGATCCAAATTGGGGGCGGATTTTAGCCGCTGTCGGTCGAGCGGGTGTGCAAAATATGCAGCTGGATAAAATCGAAATCTATTTGGGGTCGGTGTGTATTGTCGAAAACGGCGGTCGCGCCGCTTATTACACCGAGCAAGCCGGTCAGCAACAAATGAATCAGGAAGAAATCACCGTTACCGTGCGTTTAGGTCGTGGCGATGCACGGGAAGAAGTGCTGACTTGTGATTTTTCTTATGAATATGTGCGGATTAACGCCGAATACCGTTCCTAATGACCACTGATATTTTGCAGGTTGCCGCTGCGGTGGTTCGCGACGGCAACGGTCGTATCTTAATCACCCAACGGGCCAAACATGCTCATCAAGGCGGGTTGTGGGAGTTTCCCGGTGGTAAGCTGGAAGCAGGTGAAACGCCACAGCAGGCCTTGATTCGCGAGTTGCGTGAAGAAGTGGGGATTGAAGTGAAAAGCGCTCAGCCGTTAATCAAAGTGCGTCATGATTATGGTGATCGGCGGGTGTTGTTAGATGTTTGGTCCGTGGATGATTTTGACGGCGTGGCTTGGGGCTGTGAAGGTCAAGCTTTGCAGTGGATAGCGCCTCAACAATTAAGCGATTTTGCTTTTCCTGCCGCGAATTTGCCGATTATCAAAGCCGCATTATTGCCTAGCTATTATGGAATTTTGGAAGGCAACAGCGTTGAACAAGTGTTGGCTCGGTGTCAGCAGTTTTTACAGGCTGGGGTTAGTTTGATTCAGCTGCGGTTAAAGTCCTTGCCGCTTGAGTCTCGTCAATCGCTTGCTCAACAAGTATTAACGATTTGTCAGCAACATGCGGTGAAAGTGTTGCTAAATAGTGATTTGGTGTTGGCTGATTTTCAGGGCGATGGCATTCATCTGAGCAGTCAGGCGTTACAAGCTTGTCAGCAACGGCCAGCAGGTTTAGTCGGTGCGTCTTGTCATAATCTTGATCAATTGCGTCTTGCCGAAAAATTGGCTTTGGATTTTGCGGTATTAGCACCGATTCAGCCCACCACCACCCATCCTGATGCTAATCCTTTGGGCTGGCAGCAAATGCAGGCTTTAATCGAACAAGTCAATTTGCCGGTTTATGCTTTGGGTGGTTTGCGTTTAGATGATTTGGATCAGGCTTTGGCGAATGGCGCTCAAGGTTTGGCGGGGATTACCACCTTTTTGAACGAACGATAGCATTGGCTTCGTTATTTGCGCGAAGGCGAGAATCTAGGTGATTAGCTTTCGATCTCTGGATTCCCGCTTTCGCGGGAATGACGGCAATTTCTGCGTAACTCAATTAATAATCAAAATTTTCCGTTTCATCGGTCAAAATCTCTTCCCCAGCAATTTTATGGGCTTCTGTCGCCCAGTCGCCTAAATCAATCAGTTTGCAGCGTTCGCTACAAAATGGCTTAAATAGCTGGTCAGCAGTCCATGACACAGCCGTTTTACAGGTTGGGCAAGCCACAGTTGGGGGTTTTTGATTTTCCATTAGAACATGCAACGGGTTAGCAGGAATGGAATGTCTTCATTGACTTGGCTGGGGCGGTTTTCATCGATTGAGGGCTGCATAAAACGAACGCTGAAACGGTGTTTGCCACCGCTGATTTCCGCGAAACAACCCAGCGTTGCTGCGACGCTGACTCTTAAAAGTTGCACAGGATGGCTTTTATCTAAGGCTAATTGGAAAAAACCGCCTTGGGCTAATTCTTTGCTAGGTACATTGCTTTGGCGGATAAAATCCATGATTAAGCCGATTGCAATCCGCACATCGGAAAAAGGTAAGGTCCAGCGATCTAAATCAATTTGTTGTTGTTTAGGATCTTGTTCCAACCAAAAATGGAAAGCCGGTAAATCAAATGAGCAACTACCACCCGGTATCGAATTACGTTGGGAGATGCTTTGAAATAAATCACTCTCCATGACTTTTATGCCAATTTTGCCGTTTGATTTATACAGATTACGGCTGGCTTGATTTAAATTGGCAAGAATCTGTTGCAACTTTTGATTATCAACCCCTTGGCTTTTGCTGAGATGGTTTAAGACTTTAGTATGGCGCTCAAGTTCTTTAATTAGCTCTGACTTTAAATCACTACGGCTAAAAATCGTCAGAATATCTAAAAGAATATCGATGGCGGCGCGTTTATCATAAATTGATACGCCGGCTAGAAAGTGGTCGAGTTGTAAGAAAAGTTGCTCTAGTCGCATGAAAACCCGGATTCGTTCATTGAGCGGGAATTCGTAGATGGTTTGTGTGTTCAAGCCGATGAAGTCCTAACAAGTGGCTAATAAATTATAGGAATTGTGCAATCTTTTAACCTGTTCTGCAAGTTGCTCGGCGGAACCTGAATTATCGATGACATCACTAGCAAAGTTTAAGCGCTGTTGGCGTGGCATTTGGCTGGCGATAATGCTTATAACTTGTTCTGGTTTTAAGTGATCTCTATTAACAACTCTTAGCAATTGGGTGTCTGCATTACAGTCAACAACGGCAATTCTATCAACACGTTGCATTTGTTGGGTTTCCAATAATAAAGGGATCGCGATGATGCAATAGAGGCTGTTTAAACCCTTAACTTGCCGTTCAATTTCGTCATAAATTAAAGGATGCATGATTTGATCTAATTGAGCTTTTTTTGTTTTATCACTAAAGACCAAATCACGCAGATAAGCCCTGTTTAATGTGGCATCAGAATTCAGAATCTCTGCGCCAAATTGATTAACTAACTGATTCAGCGCATAGGCATGGGGTTTAACCAATTCTCTGGCGATAATGTCTGCATCAATGATAGGCGCACCAAGTTCGGCGAATAATCGACAGACTGTCGATTTGCCACTACCAATACCGCCTGTTAAACCAATTTTTAGCATGTTTTAAATAGCAATTAGATTGAGATAAATTTGATTGAGCTCGGCTCCCCCAATCAGCGCCAGCCAGCCAGCGGCGGCGAGATAGGGTCCGAAAGGTATCGTTTGGTTGAGATTGCGATGTTTGGATAAAACCATGCCAACAGCAATCACAGCACCCACTACCGAGGATAGAAAGATAATCAGAGGCAAGTATTGCCAACCTAACCATGCACCCAACATAGCTAATAATTTGAAGTCGCCATAACCCATACCTTGCTTTCCGGTGGCTAATTTAAACAGTTGATAGACTGTCCATAAACTTAAATAACCTGCTATCGCGCCGATAATGCTGTCATGGCTATGGGTAAATAACGAAAACACACTTAATAGCAAACCCAGCCAAGTCATAGGTAGGCTAATTGAGTCGGCTAATAGCTGATGATCAATATCGATAAAACTTTGAGCAATCAAGCACCAAGTTAGCAGTAAAGCAAATAATAGCGTTATGCTGAAGCCAAATCGCCAAGCAATTAAGCCTGAACATAAGCCGGTAAGCAGTTCAATCAAGGGATAACGAATCGAAATAGGTGATTGGCAATGCCGACACTTGCCCGCTAACAAGCAAAAGCTCAATAGTGGGATATTGTCATAAGCTTTGATGGCGGTTTTGCAATGTGGGCAATGCGAAGCGGGTAGCGCTAAGTTAAAGTGAGTGGGTTGGCGCGTGATCGGTAATTCAAGAAATGTTTCGCATTCATAGCGCCATTCGCTTTGCATCATGATGGGTAAACGGTAAATCACCAGATTTAAAAAACTCCCTACCAGAATGCCAATCACAAAAATTAGGCTAATCAGCAGGGAAGGTGAGTGCTGTAAAGTTTCAAAAAGCATCGTAGTGAATCAGTGGCGGTTGGCGTTAAGCAATCACGGTTCCAAGTTGAAAAATCGGTAGATACATCGCAACAATCAAACTGCCGACTAAGCCACCTAAAATCACCATAATCATCGGTTCCATCAGGCTATTTAATTGATCAAGTAAATTATCTACTTCCGATTCGTAATAACTGGCGACTTTAATCAGCATAGAATCCAATGTGCCGGATGCTTCACCAATTGCGACCATTTGCATCAGCAAATGAGGAAATAATCCGCTTTGTTGCATAGAAAATTGTAAGGGTAGCCCAGTCGCAACGTCTTCACGCATTTTTAACACGGTATTGTAATAAACCAGATTGCCGCAAGCGCCAGCGACCGACATTAAACCATCCACTAGCGGCACACCAGCAGTACAGACCGTACCCAAGGTTCTGGCGAAGCGAGCAATAATCGATTTCTCGATAAGGGCGCCGAACACTGGTAATTTTAACAACAGTTGGTCAAGCCGAAGCTTAAAGCGTTGCGAACGCTGTTTAAAGTAGCCAATGCTATAAGCCAGCGTAGCAATAATCGCCACTATCAACCACCAATGACTTTGAATCATCATCGACAACGCCAGCACTGATTTTGTAAATAACGGTAATTCAGCGCCAAAGCTTTTAAATAAATCCTCAAATACCGGTACGACAAACATCAGCAAAATCATCGTCACAATCAAAGCAACCATGATGACTGCCATAGGGTAGTTAAGGGCTTTTTTTACTTTATTTTTAATGGTTTCGATTTTTTCTTTATAGCTGGCGATTTTATCTAACAAGGTTTCCAGAACCCCAGCTTGCTCACCCGCGGCAACCAAATCGCAAAACAGCTTATCAAAATGCACAGGATGGTTGGCTAGGGCATGCGCCAAGCTATCGCCGTTTTCAATATCGGTTTTAATCGCCAATAGCAGCCTAGCCATTGAGGGCTTGGTTTGACTACGACTAATGATTTCAATTGATTGCACCAAGGGTACACCGGCTTCCAGCATAGTCGCGAGTTGTCGAGCAAACAGGGTAATGTCTTTAGTCTTAATCGGTTGGTGTTTGGCTAACCAATGGCGTGGTTTGGCTTTGATGCTAATCACGCTAATACCCATACGTTTTAGTTCGACACGGGCTTGAGTTGGGTTTTTCGCACTAATTAAACCTTGGCTTCGTTGATAATGCTTATCGATGCCAGACCAGCGATATTCAATGGTGGTTTCGGCTTTATTCACGTTTATTCCTGAGTGACACGGTCAATTTCAGCAAGCGTGGTGATTCCCTCTCGAACTTTCATTAAACCTGATGCCCGTAAATCCTGAACCCCTTCGCGTTTAGCGAGTTCGGCAATTGTAATTGCGTTGCCACCGTTGACAATCAAACTGCGCATCGCTTCGCTAATCGGTAACACTTGATAAATGCCAATTCGTCCTTTATAGCCGTGATTGCAATGCTCGCAGCCGTGCGCTTGATAGAGGTTAAATTGCCCAATTTCAGCTTGATTAAAGCCGGCATTAAGCCAAACCGTATCAGGGTAATTCGCGACTTGTTTACAGAAGCCGCATAAACGTCTGGCTAAGCGTTGCGCGATGATTAAATTGATTGAGGAGGCCAGATTAAATGGCTCTATGCCCATTTGCATTAAACGATTAATTGTTTGTGGTGCGTCGTTGGTATGTAAGGTTGAAAGCACTAAATGCCCGGTCTGTGCGGCTTTGACGGCAATGCTGGCGGTTTCTAAATCGCGAATTTCACCGACCATGATAATGTCAGGGTCTTGGCGTAAAAACGCCCGTAGTGCTTCAGCAAAGCCTAATCCAGTCTTAGGATTGATGTTGACTTGATTAATCCCCGCGACGCTAATTTCAACCGGATTCTCGGCCGTGGAAATATTGCGTTCTATGCTGTTGAGTATATTCAGGCCTGAATATAAGGTAACGGTTTTGCCACTACCGGTGGGGCCGGTAACCAAAACCATGCCGTGTGGTTTATGGATTGCGTTTAAAAACTGCTGTTGTTGAACGGGGGCGAGTCCGAGTTTGTCGATGCCAATTTGGGCTGCATTGGGATCTAAAATGCGTAGTACGACTTTTTCCCCGAAGAGTGTGGGACAGCTATTGACGCGAAAATCGATGCGTTGGGTTTTACTGAGTTGCCATTTAATCCGACCATCTTGTGGAACGCGCCGCTCGGCAATGTCCATTTTCGCCATTACTTTAATCCGCGAAATAATTCGATTGGCAATCTTGCTGGGTAGGTGGCTGACTTCCGATAAGATACCGTCGTGGCGGAAGCGGATTCGGCAATTATTTTCAAACGGTTCAACATGAATGTCAGAAACCCCTTGTTTGATCGAATCCAGTAGGATTTTATTCACCAAGCGCACAATCGGTGCATCATCAATATCAAAGTCATGATCGTTATTTTGTGGCTCATCGCTGGTAAACGCCGTCAATTGATCTAAATCGCGATTGAGCAACTCATCGATAGGCGAGTCTGTCTTGGCGAGTAAATCATCAATGGCTTTAATCAGCTTGTGTTCTTCAACCAGAA
>JBJSYX010000022.1:0-4580 GCA_046090005.1 Methylomonas sp.
CGTAAATCGTTTTTGGACAGAGAACTGCCGCCAGATATTAACCGAGTTGGGTGACCGGTTGCAGCCGTTGCCCGCCGTTGAGACAACGGGAGTGCGACCGGCTGTTTTGGGTCGAAACTGGACAATCAGTCTCTACCCAACCAAGTCATGAGATACCCTCGAAAGCCAACGCCAACCACTTAATCAAACTCAATGATAAAGCGGTTAGCCTTGATCCAACCGCATTTCGCCAATAGCCTTGTTAACTTACCGACATTGAATTAATCACTACCGCTTCTGGGGTTAGGCTTAAATTCAGTTCAGCATTTAATAAACCTTGTAACTCTTTGCCCACCATATTAAAGCGCCAGCCGTGTAATAAAACACAATCTTCACCGCCAAATAACAAATCTTCAAGGTCTTTGCGGGTGGCCAAAATAATCGGATTCAAGGCGTTTTGATCTGCGCGAATCCGCACCACGGCACTCAAGACATCCAACACGGCTTCTTGTTGTTGGGTTCTTTTTGCGGGCCGGTCTTTTTCATTCAAGGGCTTAGGCAATTGTTGACGGGCAATCTCGACTAATTCACACAACACTTTGCCATAACGATTAACAGTGCGGTCGGTGATATTGCGAATTTTGGCTAATTCTGGCACTGTTACTGGCTGTAATTTGGCTAACTCTAGTAATAAATCGTCTTGTAACAACCAACTACGAGGTTTGTTTTCCTGCTGGGCGGTGCGTTCGCGCCATTCGGTCAGGCTTTGCATAATTGATAACTGTCTGCCTGTTAGCTTATTTTTACCGCGAATCTTGAACCACGCATTTTCCGGTGACAGCTGATACAACTCGGGGTCTTTCAACAATTCAAAATCACTGTCTAACCAATCACTGCGACCTAATTTCTCAAGCTGTTCACACATGATGCGATAAATTTTGCATAGATAAATCACGTCATCAGCGGCATATTGGATTTGATCTTCGCTTAAAGGACGCACAGACCAATCGGTTCGGGTGTGGGCTTTATTGAGGTTGACGTTTAAAAAGCTGGAAACTAGCATCGCGTAACCGGGGTTTTCTTGAAAACCTAACAAGGGTGCGGCGATTTGGGTATCAAAAATCGGCCCAGGTACTTTGCCGGTGATTTGATAGAAAATTTCTAAATCTTGGCGGCAAGCGTGAAGGACTTTGATGATATTAGGGTTGTAAATAGCATCAAACAGGGGTTTTAAATCATCAATCGCAATAGGATCAACACAAGCCACCCAAGTTGGCGCAGCGATTTGTAATAAACAAAATTTTGGGTAGTAGGTTTTTTCTCTTAAGAATTCGGTATCCAGCGCAATCCAAGGTTCTTGGTTAATCAGCTGGCAAAGTTCGGCGAGTTGTTCGGGGCGATTGATATATTGAATGGTCATAGTGTCTGGCAAATAAACAAAGTGTGCCGGCATCGGCATAATTGGTTATTTTACTCTGCTCAATCACTGAATGACGGATTAAAAAAGCAAGGGGCGTAAAACGCCCCTTGAAAACACACGACATGAATATGAATGCATCCTTGCGAAGTTTAAATCAACCACAGGCAGATTAATCACTCATCCTTAAAGCGAAACCTGTGGCTGAAAACTGTTAGCTATAGCTTAGAAGTTATAGCGCATACCGAGCCACCAAGTGCGTGGGGCGCCGGGCGCATACATTGTTGTATGCTTGCCTTGAGGATCGAATTGACCATGAGTTTCAATCGCAGCAGGAGCTAATTGACCGCCGGTGTAATACTGTTCATCCAAAATATTGTTAACTTGACCAAAAAGATGCAAGCCTTTTACATAGTTTGGGGTATAGCGTAAACCGTAGTTAACCACAACATAGCCTGGCACAGTACCGGAACCAAAATGATCCTCGCCCGCTTGATGTGCATTGTTTTCATTGCCACGAGCAATTGACTGAGAAAACCCAATGATATTCAAGTTAGTGCCCCAATCTTTAGTCAACTGATAATCAACATAGGTTTTAAAAGTATGTTGTGGGATTAATGGAATCCGATTCCCCGGCTGCACGGCTATCGTACCAGTACCATCAACCTGACTATTACTTTCGCCAAGTACCTGTTCATGTGATTGATAAGTTGCATTTAAATAAGTGTAGTTAGCGCCCACACTCCAATCATTCACTTTACGATCTAAACCAAATTCAATACCTTGACGACGAGTTTTACCAAAGTTTTTAAAATAACCGTAACCGGTTTGTGGGCTGGCAATAAATTGAATGTCGTTATTATTTTCGATATGAAAATAACCTAAATTCCAATCGACTTGTCCAGGTAACTGTCCACGGAATCCAGCTTCCCAGTTTTCAGTAATTACTTGTTTTAAAGGTGGGTCTCCGGCCATAGCATTAGGTAATTTACAAGGTTGATCTGGGTTAGCACAACCTAATTCAATACTGGTCGGCGCGCGAGTTCCCTCGTTATAGCCAGCATAAAAACCAATTTCTTTGTAAGGGTTGTAAGTTAGACCCACTGAAGGATTAAACCGATCAAAAGCATGTTTACCGGTTAATGATGTACTACCACTTGGCATAATTTGGTCTTTATTACTCAATGATGTGTAATCGTAACGACCAGAAGCGGTGATATGTAAGTCTTTAGTTAAACTTAAGGTATCTTGAGTAAAAAAGCTCCAAGTAACGGTATCGCCGCCGAGAGAAACTCGATTGTCATCATCAAAATCAGGCAAACTTGTAACGCTTCTATCAACGTTCAAATAGCCAAACTGGGTTGATTGATTAAAACTCATGACACTTTGGTCATAAGCACCACCAAATAAAAACTGATTGTCTTTTCCAAATAGTTTGTCTGAAACAATAGCCTGACCAGACGTTCCCCAGTTCTGCTGCTGAGTGGTAGATCGGTTAATCAATCCATTACATCGCTCAGAAAACCCTTGCGGCCCTATTTGACTTAAACATTCTTGCGTAGCACTGGGTATTAACTGACTATTATTCGGATCGCTGTAAAACTCTAACGCATTTTCGTTAATATCACCGTTATAGGTTCCAGTTTTAATATTACGATAATAGGTATTTCCAGCCAGTTGCACTTTACTGCTTAACTGATACTTACCCTCTAGGTTAAGAAATAATGAGCGATTTTTTGTAACATCCGGTTTAGTGTAAACACTGATGTAATCCTGATTCAGCAGCCTAAAATCCTGTAAACCATTGCCATTCAAACCATTATCATTAAAAGCAGTGGTTAATTTCAGTTCGCTACGTTCACCTTCCCAACCTGCTTTACCAAAAATTTGACGGACATTGGAAGGAGAAGATTCACGCCAACCTTGATCTTGATAATAGTTACCGGTGACAAACCAATCCAAACCGGTTTTTTTATCGAAACCGCCGTGTTCAAATTCATAGGCGTTGCGACCATAGGAGCCACCTAAACCTTGGATAGACGTACCTGGATTGCTTTTGCCATCTTTAGTTTCCATAGACAAAGCGCCACCGAGTGTATTGCGTCCAAACAGCGGATTAGAACCGGGCATCATCGCCATCGATTTAATCGCTGACTTAGGAATCAAGTCCCAACTCACCACATCACCAAACGGCTGATTTAAACGCACACCATCCATGTAAACCGAAAGCCCTTGCGGTGTTCCAGCCAAAGGCGAAGCGGTAAATCCGCGATAGTTAATATCCGGTTGAAAACCGTTGCCTTGAGTGTCGTTGACGTAGACACTGCCCAGTGAACGATTCATAAAATCCGTGACATTGATGGCATTGGTTTTGGCAATATCCTTATCAGTAGCGGTTTGCACTGGCGCGGGAATTTTATCTTTGGTTTGAATCAAACCATCCAAAGGCGAAATTTCAACTACTTCAACTTCCGTCAACTCGTTAGCGGGTTGATTATTTTTGTCAGCATCCCTGCCTGTTTCTGCCGCCCAAGTTGGGCCAATAACCAGCGCCAAAGCCAGCGCTGAAAGTGATGTTTGCTTTGTTGCTTTCATAAATGTCGCGTTTGCGTCCTAATGATAGTATTTAACCGTGGCGCATTGTAATGGCCAAGTAATCAGCTACCTATAGGAAGAATTCCTGTTTTACTGCAAATTCACGCTTCGCGAGGACGACGGCGATTAGATTTAACGCGCTTTAAGGCAAGCTTTCTATCGGCGACAGTCGCTTCAGAAAGTAATTGGAAAATATCGGCTGGCATGCCGTCGGGAAGCTCAACTAAAGTGTAGTTATGACGAATATCGATACGGCCAATGCGTTTTTTATCCACGCCGGATTCTTCGATTAATATCGCTTGGATTTGATCTTTAGTGACATGGTGTTGACTACCGACATCTAAACGGTAACGAACTGAACGATAACCGAGACGATTGCGACTATTAGCAATCGCCGTTTGAGCCGAGTGCTTGACAACATCGGGGCTGGGTTTATAGGCATACAACAAGGCCGCTGCAAAATCTAATGTACTAAATCCCAATTGTGCCGATAAAGCTTTAATCAAAGCCCGTTGAGCATTCAATGGCTGCTGATTAATAATTTGCTGTAATTGTTCGGCTAACTCAGCATCATCAATCACAAGCCCAT
>JBJSYX010000023.1:0-6900 GCA_046090005.1 Methylomonas sp.
CCTCAACAACGTAATAAATAATGTTTTCTTCAGTCGCGCGATTCAAAAACTCACGTAAGAATTTAGCTTGATTTGCTAAAGAGGCTGTTGAATGCTTATAAGGCTGACCATCTGATGGCCAACCCACCTCGGTTAAGACAATTTGCTTACCAGGAAATGTTTGCTGTAAATCGTGATAACGCTCGAATACATAATCAACGGCATTCTCAAGCGCAATTCCCTCCCAATAAGGTAAGATATGCACCGCAATGAAATCGACCTCATTCGCTAACTCAGGATGTAACTTCCACTGATCCCAAGTTTCTGAGGTACTGACTGGTTTCCATGTGCGCTTTTTAACTTCACGGATATATTCAATCAATTGTGGAACTTCGACGTTTCCTCTCAACAAACTTTCATTACCAACAATGGTTCTAACAATCGCTTTTGGATATTGATTGCTTAAATTAATTAGACTCTCAATTTCACGACGGTTTTTTTCAAGATCGTCGTCAATCCAAGCGCCCATTGCCAAATGCTCACCATACTTGGCGGCCAACTCCGGCACCACTTCCATACCTTCTAATGAAGTGTAAGTTCTAATCGAATGCGCTTTGCCAACTAATAGCGCGACGTCTTCAGCAATCTGTTCTTTAGTAGGATAAATACCCTTTCTTGGATTTGAATCACGCCGCATGGGACTAAAGGTTAATCCCATCATGGTTTTATTCCATGAAGGCAACTGCAACGGATTGTTCACATACGACCAAATCCCTAGGTTGACAGCAACCAGAAATACTAAAGTTATAAAAGTGGCTATTTTGGCTTTCATTTCGAGAAAACAACTCCGATGGTGGAATATAGAATTTTTATTATTAGTAATTACACACCTATTTCATCAGTTGACCAAACACTGAGAAACAAAGTTTTGTTTGTTTTATACAAACTAATAAAGCAAGAAAAACCTCGTTAAAATTGGCAAACGCTGCAATTAAAAGCATACAACGTATTTTTAACTCACCAATCTTAAGCGAGGCTTTAGTGAAATGCCTTAAATCAAAGACAACGTTTCCATACGTCCTTTAGTCACAATCGACAATTTACCTTCCCTAGCTAACCAACCTATTGCACGTTGAATTTCATTTTTCCCCAAGCCCGTATCAGTCATGATTTTATTGACACTAGACTCACCATTTTCATCCAGATATTGCCAAACTTGTCCAGCTAATTCACCGATAATATCAGTCATATCCACCTCTCTCATTGGTTAGTAAATACATTAGAAAACTAGAAAATCCAGCAATTAAGATCGAAATTAACGATCTTCCGGTAATACAATATTCAACTCTAAAGTTTCTTGATTACCCTCTTGATCAAAATGCACCGTAATAGCATCTTGATCAACATTCACATACTTGCGAATTACTTCCATTATCTCCCTTTGCAAAGCGGGCAAATAAGACGGTTGATTGCGCGACGTTCTCTCATGTGCAACCAGTATCTGCAAACGCTCCTTTGCTAAAGAGGCTGAATTTGGTTTTGACGATCGAAAATAATCCAGGAGGCTCATTACTTACTCCCGAAAATTTTGCTAAATAACCCCTTTTTCTCTTCAATAAACCGATGTGGTTTATCTTCCCCCAAGTAACGCGCGACAATATCACTGTAGGCTTGACCAGCATCACTTTCTTCATCAAGAATCACTGGCGTTCCTGAGTTAGACGCATTAAGCACTGATTTTGATTCAGGAATAACCCCCAACAGTTTCAGCGACAAAATGTCTTGAACATCCTCAACACTTAGCATTTCGCCTAATCTCACTCGCTCTGGTGAATAACGTGTTAGCAATAAAAACTCATTGATAGGATCTTCACCTTTTTCAGCACGGCGCGATTTACTAGATAAAATTCCTAGCATACGGTCAGAATCTCGCACTGAAGAAACTTCTGGGTTAGTGACCACAAAAGCATCATCAGCAAAATACATTGCCATCGTCGCACCACGTTCGATACCGGCCGGTGAGTCACAGACAATATAGGCAAAGTCTTTAGCTAACTCTTCCAAAATTTTGCCTACACCTTCAGTAGTTAAGGCATCTTTATCGCGAGTTTGCGAAGCGGGCAAAATGTATAATTGCTCGCAACGTTTATCCTTAATTAATGCCTGATTCAATGTTGCTTCATTGTTAATTACATTCACCAAATCATAAACAACACGACGTTCGCAACCCATAATCAAATCAAGATTACGCAAGCCCACATCAAAATCAATCACAGCGGTCTTATGTCCACGCTTTGCCAATCCCATAGCAATCGCGGCGCTAGTAGTGGTTTTACCAACGCCACCTTTCCCTGATGTAACTACGATAATTCTGGCCAATGTTTTTCTCCAAGAAAAGCTTAAATATTTTTAATATCGAGGGTTTGATCTTTCAAACTAATATGAACCGCTGTTTGTCGTGGATATGCCGCCAAATCATCCTTTAGCTTATAAATACCCGCCACTGAAACCAATTCTGCTTGTAAATCTGAACAAAAAATCCGACTTTCTGTATTTCCAAGCACGCCAGCTAATGCACGACCGCGCAATGAACCATAGATATGAATATTGCCCTCCGCCATGATTTCAGCTCCCGCACTAACAGTCGCAGTCACAATTAAATCGCCTTTTGCATAGACACGTTGTCCTGAACGAATCGGTTGGGTAATTAATTTATTTTCGACAGTTTGATTAGCTTCGACGACAGATTTGGTCTCAGCAACGACAGGCTTAGTCGCTGGCTTATCAACCAATGGTGTATTTTGGCTATGAATTGAATGGACCGGCAAATTAATTGCTAAGACTTGCTGCTTTTGTTGCTCAGTGCCACCACGAATACCAATTGGCATAAAACCGTGTTTACGAACCAAATCAACAATTGCCCCGACCTCAATAACTATTTCATTGTCATTCAGTTTTTGCAAATCAATTAACAAAGGCGAATTTTTAAAAAACTCAGGGGCCTGACTGACTTTTTCGGCAAGTTGTTGATCAATATTATCTAAATCATGACTAAGTAACACCAAAGCAGGCGTTGTAAGCGAAGTGCTTTTAAATTCTAAAGCCGTTTTTTTTGCTGAGGGCGATTCGATTGTCATCAGATAAGGAAAGATTCGGCAATTACGTGTGTTTAGATACTACCATTTTCAAACTAAAAAATCATGGCGGTTTACAGTAGGAACAGCGTCGCCAACCCCAAAAATGCCATAAAGCCAACCACGTCAGTCACAGTAGTTAACAAGACTCCACCCGCTAAAGCCGGATCAATTCCCATTTTATCAAGCATCACAGGAATCAATACACCAGCTGCAGCAGCAAATGCCAGATTAATTAACATAGCTGCCCCCAATAAAAGACCGATATGGGAATTATGGAACCATAAACCGGCAACAATACTGACGACCACCGCCCAAATCAAACCATTTACTAGACCCACAGAAACTTCTTTGTTTAATAGCTTTGCACTATTAGATGCTGTCACCTGGCGTAATGCCAAGCCACGAACAACCAAAGTTAAAGTTTGGCTACCAGCAATGCCCCCCATACTGGCAACAATCGGCATCAATACCGCTAAAGCGACTATCTGTTGAATCGTTGCTTCAAACAAATCAATCACGGATGCCGCCAAGAATGCGGTTAATAAATTAACCCCAAGCCAAAGGGCGCGCCGTTTAGCGCTATCAACCACAGGTTCAAACATATCTTGTGCATCATTTAAGCCCGCCATACTCATTAACGAATGATCCGCTTCGTTACGGATTAAAGCCACGACGTCTTCCAAGATAATCCGCCCCACAACCTTGCCATCGTCAGCTAATACTGGCGCTGACAATAATTTGCGTCGCTCAAATAAAGCCGCAACATCACGCGTAGGCATTCGAAACGACACCCCAGAACTACGCGTATCCATAACCTCTTCAACTTTGCTATGCGGATCGCGAGTGAGCAATTGATTTAGATGTAATAAGCCCTGAAAATTCTCATTTCGATCCACAACAATCAAACTATCTGTCGCGACCGGTATACTGCCACGCAAACGTAAATAACGAGAAACAACATCGAGACTGACATCGGCACGTATCGTTAATACATCCTGCAGCATCACACTACCCGCAGTATGATCTTCATAGCTTAAGGCTTTTTCGATGTCATTGCGCTTATGAACCCCTATCGATTCAAGCACTTGTGACAATAAGGGTTCTGGCAAGACATGTAATAAATCGATAACACTATCAGAAGCTAATCGCTCTGTTGCCACAATCAAATCCTTTCTATCGGTGATTTTCAGCAAACTACTACCGACTGCGACATTGACTTCGACCAATATTTCCGCCATCACGCTTGGCGGTATTACTGCCCAGATTTTGGCTCTTTGTTCAGGCTCAATTGATTCAAGAATATGCGCCGTTTCGGCAGGATATAAACAATGCACCCAATTTCGAATATCAACTTGCGAGCCAAGTTCTAAAATCTCGGTTGCTTGGGCTAAAAGGCTGGCATTATTTTCTGATATTGCTGATAGCGTCATAAATCGTTACCCAAAAGACAATGGAATGAAATCCTGCTATCGCAACTCGCGGTGCCTGACGATAACGTTGGAGGTAATAGTTTGGAAATGCTTGCTTAAAGACTCAACCAAATAAACCGATCGATGCTGACCACCAGTACAACCAATCGCAATGGTCAAATAACTTCTGTTATCCGATTCAAAGCGTGGCGCCCAGCGTTCGATAAAATCACTAATATCGTGTAAAAACTCTTTCACATACGATTCATTCTGTAAAAAACTAGCTACATCAACATCTTTA
This sequence comes from Methylomonas sp., assembly GCA_046090005.1. Classification (GTDB taxonomy): domain Bacteria; phylum Pseudomonadota; class Gammaproteobacteria; order Methylococcales; family Methylomonadaceae; genus Methylomonas. Next base: position 4,827 of record JBJSYX010000023.1, read on the forward strand.
CCAGTTAAGCCTCGCAATTCTGGCGCCCAATAAGGGTTTGGCAAACTGCGAGCATCAAATACAAAGTCAGCATCCAAAGGAATGCCGTATTTAAAACCAAACGATTGAAATAAAATCGACAAAGAACTTTTGCCTTTTTCCCCCAATCGGTTTTTTAGCAAATCGCGTAATTGATGATAATGGGTATAGCTCGTATCAATCAAAATATCGGCACAGGTGGCAACGGGACGAAGCATTTGTTGCTCAATATCCAGCGCTTCTCTTAAAGGCCTACTTTCGGTAGTTAAAGGATGTCGACGGCGGGTTTCGCTATAGCGTTTGAGAATAATATTCTCATCGGCCTGCATATAAACCACTTCACAATCAATTTCTTTACTACGAATAACTGCAAGACTGCTGGGAAAATCGGCGAGCATTTGACGCTGGTTACGCGCATCAATGCCAATCGCGGTTTTATCGTAGGTTTCTTTATCGACCAACATGACGTTATCGATAAAATCTTCCAACATAGAAACCGGCAGGTTATCGATGCAGTAATAGCCACAGTCTTCCAAAGTATCGAGCGCGATACTCTTTCCCGACCCCGACAAACCGCTAACGATAACCAGCTTCATAATCAACTAATACTGAAAAGCCTTAACCGCGGTGGTGATCTTGAGTTTTTTCTTTGTGCTTAACGATTTGTCTGTCTAATTTATCAACCATATTGTCGATAGCCACATACATATCTTCTTGCACATCTTCAGCAAACAATTTTGCACCGCTGATTTGAACAGTGGCTTCTGCTTTTTGCTCTAATTTTTCAACCGTTAAAATGACATGCACATCAACCACGTTGTCAAAATGACGCTTCAATTTGCTGATTTTCTCCTCAACATGGGCTTTTAATGAATCGGTTACTTCTACGTGATGGCCTGTGATACTCACTTGCATGGAATACTCCTAATTTTATTTATATGCTTCCAACTACGGATTAAATAAGCCGTTTTCGCTGGCTAGTGGATGGAATTGACATCGCCTCGCGGTATTTTGCAATGGTGCGACGAGCAACATTAATGCCTTTTTCATTCAATAAGTCAGATATTTTACTATCGCTTAAGGGTTTGGCCGGATTTTCATTACCAACCAATTCTTTAATCAGCGCCCGAATCGCGGTTGCTGAACATTCTCCACCTTCATCGGTACTGACGTGACTGGAGAAAAAATATTTAAATTCAATAACACCACGCGGCGTATGCATATATTTCTGAGTGGTAACCCTAGAAATTGTCGATTCATGCAACTCCAGTTCATCGGCAATATCTCTCAGCACCATCGGTTTCATTGCAATCGCGCCATGTTCAAAGAAATCGCCTTGTTTATCGACAATACTTTTAGCCACACGCAATAACGTGTCGTTACGGCTGTGCAAACTTTTGATAAACCATCGCGCTTCCTGCAAATGATTTTTCATACTGAGGTTATCTTGACTATTATCGGCACGCTTAATCATGCCCGAATAAATCGGATTTACCCTTAATTTCGGTGAAATATCAGGATTTAAAGAAACCATCCACTGACTTTTGTATTTGGCAACAAACACATCCGGCACAACATATTCAACATCGGTTTCTTGTAACTTGGCACCGGGTTTTGGATCCAAAGTACGAATTAAGGCCAAGACCCCTTTCATTTGTTCTTCGCTAAATCCAACCCGTTTAATTAATTTAGCCTGATCGCAACTGGTTAATAACTCTAAATGTTGCTTAACAAAATCAATGGCATCTTGTTTGTAAGGCGTAAAGTCCGGCAATTGCTGTAATTGTAGCCCCAGACAGTCCGCCAAATCGAGCGCAGCAACGCCCACAGGATCAAAGTTTTGAATCATGTGTAGCACAGCTAATACTTCATCAAACTCCAAATCCAGCAACTGCTCTTGCAAGCCTTCAAATATCTCGTTTAGATCACAATCCAAATAACCGTCAATATTGATGTCATCAATAATTGAAACCGCAATCGCATAATCTCGATCAGAAATTGGAATCATTTCCAATTGCCAACGCAAATGATCACGAACAGTTTCGGAACTAGAACG
>JBJSYX010000024.1:0-2435 GCA_046090005.1 Methylomonas sp.
AGATAATCTGTTTTTCTGATGCCGCTAAAATGCGGTTTTAGGAATTGATGCCAGTTCTATGCAAAGAACTGGCATCAATTTTTTGCTGGTTGTTAGATTGAAAACCAAAATCAGAATTTGTCGAAACGATCTAAATTCATCACTTTGCTCCAAGCATTAGCAAAGTCCTGTACCAATTTCTGTTTACCATCGTCTGCAGCATAAACCTCAGCAACGGCACGCAACTCAGAGTTAGAACCAAAAATCAGGTCAACCGGTGTCGCTGTCCATTTTATTTGGTCTGTTGCTCGATCACGGCCCTCGTAAACGCCCTCTGATGAACTTGATTTAGACCATTTGACCGACATATCGAGCAGATTAACGAAGAAATCGTTACTCAACACGCCAGGCCGATTGGTGAATACACCGTGCTTAGATTGTCCGATATTGGCATCTAACACACGCATGCCACCGATCAATACGGTCATTTCAGGCACAGTCAAGTTTAAGTAGTTCGCCCGCTCAATCAATAACTCGGCCGGCGAGCGCGAATTATCTTTGCCGAAGTAATTACGGAAACCATCGGCTTTCGGCTCAAGCACTTCAAAAGACTGGCTATCCGTTTGTTGCTGAGAGGCATCCATTCGACCTGGATTGAAAGTCACCTGTACTTTATAGCCGGCTTGCTTAGCGGATTCTTCGACGGCTGCGGAACCGCCCAGCACAATCACATCGGCAAGCGAGACTTTTTTGCCGCCTTTCAATGATTGGTTAAACTCATTTTGGATCGTTTCTAAGCGATTTAGCACCTTGCTCAGTTGCTCGGGATCGTTAACTGGCCAATCTTTTTGCGGCGCCAGACGAATACGGGCGCCATTAGCACCACCACGCATATCGGTACCCCGGAAAGTCGAGGCGGAGGCCCAAGCAGTCTCAACTAATTCAGGAACAGTCAAACCTGAGGTGAGAATGTTTGATTTCAGCTTGGCAATGTCTTTGCCATCAAGCAATTTGTGATCGACTTTAGGAATAGGGTCTTGCCAGATAAATTCATCGGCGGGCACTTCCGAGCCGACATAACGGGCTTTAGGCCCCATGTCGCGATGAGTGAGTTTGAACCATGCTCTAGCAAATGCCAGCTCGAATTCCTTAGGATTATCAAGAAATCGCTTTGAAATTTTTTGATACTCTGGATCCATTTTCAAAGCAATATCGGTTGTAAACATAATGGGCGAATGACGCTTGTTGGGATCGTGGGCGTCAGGCACAAAGTTAGCACCCTGACCGCCTTTGGGTATCCATTGGGTCGCGCCAGCTGGACTCTGAGTAGTTTCCCAGTCAAACGAATAAAGCCAAGTCAAATAATCATGTGTCCAGCGAGTCGGATTGGTAGACCAAGCCCCTTCCAGACCACTGCTAACCGTATCGCCAGCATTGCCGGTGCCACATTTATTTTCCCAGCCCATGCCTTGTGCCTCTATGCCAGCAGCGGCCGGTTCTTTGCCTACGCAATTATCTGATTTATGCGCGCCGTGGGCTTTGCCAAAGGTATGTCCACCCGCAATCAGAGCGACGGTTTCTTCATCATTCATTGCCATCCGCCCAAAGGTTTCACGAATATCCTTGGCAGCAGCCAAGGGATCGGGTTTACCGCCTGGGCCTTCAGGATTCACGTAAATCAGCCCCATTTGCACGGCGGCTAATGGCTTGGCCAACTCACTTTTTGCATCGTGACGTTGATCGGCAAGAAATTTCTTTTCCATACCCCAGTTGACGGTTTCAGCTTCCCAATCATCTGCACGTCCACCGGCAAAACCTAAAGTCTTGAAGCCCATATCCTCTAACGCCACATTGCCAGCCAATACCATTAGATCAGCCCATGAAAGCTTACTGCCATATTTTTGTTTAACCGGCCACAACAAACGTCGCGCCTTGTCCAAATTAACGTTATCCGGCCAACTATTGAGAGGTTCAAATCGTTGCTGTCCGCCGGAAGCGCCACCGCGTCCGTCAAAGATTCGATACACGCCGGCACTGTGCCAAGCCATACGAATAAAAAATGGCCCGTAATTGCCATAGTCAGCCGGCCACCAAGGCTGGGAGTTTTTTAAAATGCTGGCGATGTCTTTTTTTACAGCTTTCAAATCGAGGGTTTTAAATTGTTCAGCATAGTTGAAGGTTTTACCCATTGGATTAGATTCGGCTGAGAACTGACGCAGCGGTTTCAGGTCAAGTTGCTCTGGCCACCAAAAATCGTTGGTGGTGGGTTGCGTATCAGCCTGAACGGGATTAACTGCCAATAGTGCAGATACTGCCAATGCGGGAATCAGGAAGCGTTGTTTGGTATTCATATCTCACCTCATCTCATGTTTCAGGTTGAAAAACTATGCCTTTGCTAATTAATTTAGCTAATTGGCTCAACTTACCACGCTTTAACCAACTCGCTAATCGCGCAT
>JBJSYX010000025.1:0-2982 GCA_046090005.1 Methylomonas sp.
CATCAGCATCACCGCAAACAACTTTTTCAACGTTGCCACCGGCAATTTATGCGCCAGTTTAGCCCCCAATGGCGCAGTGAAAATACTAATCGAAGCAATCGCAACCACTGCCGGCAAATAGAGATAACCAAAGCTAAATTCAGGCATATCCGCCACCTGCCAGCCGCTAATCAAATAGCCTAAAGTACCCGACAAGGCAATCGGCAAACCAATCGCTGCCGAGGTACCAATCGCGTTTTGCACTTTGACATTACACCAAGTCATAAACGGCACGCTCAACGAACCGCCACCAATCGCCACCAAAGCCGACACCACACCAATCACCACACCGACCAAAGACAAGCCCAACGGTTTAGGCAGTTGTCGAGTGGGTTTAGGTTTCATGTTGAGTAACATTTGCACCGACACATAAGCCATAAAGCCAACGAAAAAAATCGCCAACGGTTTAGCTGGTATCAAGCCAGCCAAAATCGCCCCGCCAAAAGTACCGGCGATAATTCCGGGCGCAATCGCCAACACCACCGACCAAATCACCGCCCCGTGTTGATGATGGGCACGCAAACTGGAAATTGAAGTCACGATAATCGCCGCCATTGAAGTCGCCAAAGCTAAATGCACCAGATGCTCACGCGGAAACCCCTGCATCGCAAACATCGTCGTCAACACCGGCACCATAATCCCACCGCCGCCAACACCGAGTAAGCCAGCAAAAAAGCCAACCGTTGCGCCTAGAGTTAAATAGGCTAAAAGCCAGTGTGTTTCTATCATTTGGGAATGCTGATTGTTTTTAGAAAAATTATCGTTCGCTCCACTGCATCACCGAGATTAAGTTTTACAGGGTGTTCCAACATATCGGATATAAACATCAAAATCAAATTGCCGAACTTGCTTAACCATCTACCCGCAACGACAAATTGATTCCTTTATTCCACTCAGACAACATAACTTCCCCCATTTGTCTGAAAGCCGGTGTCTGCTGTAAATAGCTGTTGATTTCACTCATGGCACTAACCATACCATCAGCCACTTCGCTGATTAATTCTTGAGCACGGCCTTCGGTTAAATCGCAGTGTGAGCGAGCGAATTTGATTAATGCTTTGTATTTAGGCCAGCGTTTACTGCCGCCTAATGTTAATGCGAGCGAGTCTTTAGGGTTGTAAGGCGTTGTCGAAACGATGTCGTATGCGGGGGATAATCGAACACTCGCTTCGCTGTTGTCATATAAAACACCAAAATTTTTTAAATGCGCATCACCATTTTTGACGGCACAGGATAGCGCTAATGTCTTGAAAAAATGTTCCAATCCTGGGCGAATTTGATCTGCTGAAACAAAATCGCGAATGCGTTTGGTGATATTTTCGTAAGAGCCATCATATTTTTGCTCTGATGTTTTGGCGTTTAACACACAAAAGTCTTCAAAGCCTCGATAGCTGTTATTGCTAAGGTCGAAGCGTTCAATAATCAAAAATTTACCATGATCGGAAAGTGAGAAATTTGGTACCGATAAATTGGCGAGTTTTGCCGCACGCAGGCAAAAATATTCATTGGCGGCAAGCTGTGGATATTCTGACTCATGCCAGGTTTTAACAATATGCGTGGCATCTTTATGGGTGACACGAGTGGTTTCCTGCCTATCGCTATCTCGCATCATAATTTTTGGCTGAACACCGGAAATGCCAGAGTACACGGCATAACGCTCCAGCAGGCTGTCAAACAAATCTTCAGCACCATCATGCGTAATCAGCTCAGTTAAACTTTGATTAGGTATTTCAGGAACGCTTTCGCCTGATGAAGTGAAACGCAAACGCCCAATTTGCGATTTACCAACAATGTCCAGCAATGCGAGGTCATCAAAATTTGCAACGGCTTTAGCAAATTGTTGCCGTAGACGTTTACGCAAATCGCCTTCCGGTAAATTCATGTCAAATATGGGATGCAGCTGATGCTTGTAATCAAATAAGTAAGGATCATTGCTGACGGGCATTGTCAGTGATACCGCATTATGAAGCGGGCATTGGCGGTTGTAATTAAAGATAAACACCCCGCGATCAAACTCCGATTCGAACAGTTCACCGGCTGCTTGATTATCGACATGTACATTAAGCATTGTCGTTTTCTCGAATCAGCTGTTGCAAGGTGGGACGTTTAGATTTTGGTTGGCTGATTAACTCTAAGCTTAGCGCATCACACAGCGATAAGATTTTGCGGATGCCGATTTCTGGCACAGTGCCATTTTCAATCGCGGATAAAGTGGCTCGGCTCATGCCAAGGCTGGCGCTTAATTGTGCTTGGGTAAGCTGATGAGCTTTTCGTGCCTTTCGTATGACTCGCCCTATTTCATCTAGCCGCATTTTTGCATCCTATAAAGTACATTTCCGATAAGAACCGGGATTTTGTACTAAATATAATGCATAACTATTCATATAAGCAATCAAACCGATACGCGGCGAACCAGCCAAAGCATTGTTCACAAAAGATGCTTTTCCAGTGCTAGGACATCGTTGTGCGTTAAAAAGCACAATGGCTACGTAACATCAGTTAATCAAGATTCAGTAGAGAAGTGACTTGAGGTTAATCAGTGAGGCAATGCGAAGAAAAGTTTAAATAGCATTGCTAGGATACCTGTTGATATTGCTAGAGATAACCCCACCATCCAGCGTATCAGTTTTATTTCGGAGTTGATGCGTAGCTCTAATTCCCGCAAATCGCTTTTGGTTGAGAGTTCTTGTGCCCCCGAGGCGAGAACATCTGCCAACGCTTCAGCTTCTGCCTTAGCATGCATGGTCGCGGGGTATTCCTGCTTTCTCTAAGCGTTCAACAAATGTCAGCGTATCGAATGTGAGGGATGTCATGGTTTTTACTCAATCTAATTTTTGTTAATTATGCCCTTAGTTACTTGGAGAGCGAGCAAAGCCCGAGATTCAGGCACTTTCCAATCTTTACAATTCATCTCTCAATCTTTGATAAATCCCACCAAAACTG
>JBJSYX010000026.1:0-2276 GCA_046090005.1 Methylomonas sp.
CCAATGATATTGAAGCTTATTCCCTGTTGCTTTGATGACTAGGTTTTTAGGGCTGCAAAATCAGTTCAATAATTTGAATTTTTTGCCAGTGGCAAGAATCTTTGCTTTTTTAGCTTCCGATATTTTCTTATCTTGATGGAGTGCTAACCATACATCAAATTCACGAGCATCTTTTCCGGTTAAAACCGGTGTCTCTTTAACGGGTATTGCTTTATATACTCCGATAAATAAGCTTCAAATCTCTTTTAGCCATAGCCTCCGGTTGGGTTCGGCATTAGCCGTACCCAACACGTTGGCTTTCAGTCACTTACTTGATACGCTTTTTCGCTGCAATCCGCATCCGCAAAGCGTTTAACTTAATAAAGCCTTCAGCGTCTTTTTGGTTATAGGCGCCGCCGTCTTCTTCAAACGTAGCGATGTTTTCGTCGAACAAGCTGTTATCAGCCGACTCACGACCGACGACAATCACATTACCTTTGTACAATTTGATGCGGACTTTACCGTTGACGTTGACCTGTGAAGCGTCGATCATGGTTTGCAACATTTCACGTTCAGGGCTCCACCAGTAGCCGTTGTAAATCAATGACGCATAGCGTGGCATTAATTCATCTTTTAAATGCGCCACTTCACGATCTAAAGTCAAAGACTTAATCGCTCTATGACCTTTTAACATCACAGTACCCGCAGGGGTTTCGTAGCAACCTCTGGACTTCATACCGACATAACGGTTTTCAACGATGTCCAAACGACCGATACCATTAGCGCCAGCGACTTTGTTTAATTTTTCCATGACTTGATGCGGTGTGTGTGGCACATCGTCAATTGCCACGATGTCACCGTTTTTGTAAGTCAATTCAATGTAAGTCGCTTGGTCTGGTGCGTTTTCTGGTGAAACGGTCCAGCGCCACATATCTTCTTCTGGCTCTGTCCAAGGATTTTCCAAAATGCGGCCTTCGTAAGAAATGTGCAAAGAATTGGCGTCCATTGAATAAGGCGAGGTTTTGCCTTTTTTCATTTCGACAGAAATGCCATGCTTCTCAGCATAATCCAGCAATTTTTGTCTGGAGTTCAAATCCCACTCACGCCAAGGCGCGATGACTTTAATATCAGGACGCAAAGCATAAGCGCCTAATTCAAAACGCACTTGGTCGTTACCTTTACCGGTTGCACCGTGAGAAATCGCATCAGCGCCAGTTTCGTTGGCAATTTCAATCAAGCGTTTGGCGATTAAAGGACGGGCAATTGAAGTACCTAATAAATACTCGCCTTCGTAAATGGTATTAGCGCGGAACATTGGGAAGATAAAGTCGCGAGCAAATTCTTCACGCAAATCATCGATATAAATTTCCTTGATGCCAGCAGCGGTGGCTTTCGCTCTAGCAGGTTCTAATTCTTCACCTTGACCAACATCAGCGGTAAATGTCACCACTTCACAGTCATAAACATCTTGTAACCATTTCAAAATAACGGATGTATCCAGACCGCCTGAATAGGCCAATACTACTTTTTTGATTTCCGACATAAGTGCTTTACACCTTAAACGATTAAAAAACAGACAAAAATTATAAACTACCCACCCAAAGATTGCGCCAGCAAAGCCGCAACTCGGGCCGTAGCACCTTGATTTTGTTCGACAAAGCGCTTGGCATGATTACTTAAGCTTTGTCGAAACGATAGATCTTCATGAATGTGCAACACGGTTTTGGCAATCGCCAAATCATCATCACACTGCACCGCCGCGCCCGCTTTTAACATTTGCTCGGCAATTTCTTGAAAATTAAACATCTGCGGCCCAAACAACACCGGCACACCCACTGCCGCCGGCTCTAAAACATTATGCCCGCCAACCCCTACTAAACTGCCACCAACAAAAGCTAGGTCAGCAGCAGCATAAAGCATTTTTAATTCACCAATGCTATCGGCAACATAAACATCACAGCCGGCATCAACTAAACAATTTTCGCTACGCATCGCCACTGATAAACCCTGTTTTTCAGCAAGTTTTTTCACGGCTTCAAACCGCTCAGGATGTCTAGGGGCAATCACTAACAACAAGTTTTTAATCTGGGCTTTTAACGCTGGATACAGCGCCAGCAAAATCTCTTCTTCGCCTTGATGGGTGCTGGCAATAATCCAAACAAAGCGGCCGACAAAGCTGGTTTGCTTCAAGGCTAAACCAGCATTTATCGTCGCAGGTTCAATGCTTAAATCAAATTTGATATTACCTAACACCGCGACTTGTTGAGCACTGGCACCGATTTCTATAAAGCGCTGTT
>JBJSYX010000027.1:0-2714 GCA_046090005.1 Methylomonas sp.
GGCTACAGCGCCATGATTTCGGCAATTGGATTACTGGCAGGTCGTTTTGGACAAGATAATAGCCGTTGTTACGATTTGGGGTGTTCCTTGGGGGCGGCAAGTTTGGCTATGTATCAACAAATAACAGCCCAAAATTGCCGAATTGTTGCGGTGGATAATTCCGAAGCGATGGTTAGTCGGTTTCGATTAGGTTTGCAATCGATACCTGATGCAAAAATTGAGGTGCATTGTGCTGATATTCGCCATATTGAAATCGTCAACGCTTCAGTCGTGGTGCTTAACTTCACCTTACAATTCGTCCCTGTTGAAGATAGGGAGTTGTTATTAGCAAAAATCTGGCAAGGCTTATTACCGGGTGGTTTGTTGATTTTGTCTGAAAAATTGGCTTTTGAGGATGACAAACAGCATGAGTTACAAATGGATATGCATCATTTATTTAAAAAGGCTCAAGGCTATAGTGATATGGAAATTAGCCAAAAACGCACTGCATTGGAAAATGTGTTGATACCGGAATCATTTGCTGTCCATCGACAGCGGTTGAGCAAAGTTGGATTTAGCAGTGTTGAAGTTTGGTTTCAGTATTTTAATTTTGCTTCAATGATAGCCTTGAAATGATTGAATACACAGAATTGTATAACGCTCTAAAGGTTGCGGGTGCCGAAGAATGGGCTCGAATAATGCCGAACCAATTAGAACGGGTATTCGCCAATCAATCGCATGGTGATTTACCGCGTTGGCAGAGCTTAGTTGATGACCTGTCTGTGTTAGTGGCTGGTGATATTGATTTGTTAAATCAAGTTCGGATTGGCAGCGAGCATGATTTAAGTGCTGATCAGCAACAAAACCTTTACGATAAATTGAAGGGTTTACATCCTTGGCGCAAAGGGCCATACCAATTATTTGGTATTAATATTGATACTGAATGGCGTTCCGATTGGAAGTGGAGTCGGTTAAGTCAGCATATTTCACCACTAAAAAATCGCTTAGTTTTGGATGTAGGATGTGGCAATGGCTATCACTGTTGGCGGATGTATGGGGCGGGCGCTAAATTAGTGCTGGGTATTGATCCGACTATGTTGAGTGTGATGCAGTTTAAGGCAATCCGAAAACTCCATGGTGAGGCACCTGTTTACGTTTTACCTTTAGGGATTGAGGATGTGCCTCTGGAAACAAAAGTATTTGATACTGTGTTTTCTATGGGAGTGCTTTATCACCGCCGGTCACCGCTGGAACATTTGATGGAATTGAAAGGTTGTTTGCGTCCGGGTGGTGAATTGATCTTGGAAACGCTCATTGTTAATGGTGATGTAAATACAGTGTTAGTGCCGGAAAATCGTTATGCGCAGATGCGAAATGTTTGGTTTTTGCCTAGCGCTGAAATGCTAATGCTATGGATGCGGCGTTGTGGCTTTAAAAGTATACGTTTGGTCAATGTGACTAAAACTACTATTGAGGAGCAGCGTAGCACTGAGTGGATGCAGTTTTATTCATTAGAGAATTTTTTGGATAAAGATAATCAAGATCTGACTTGCGAAGGTTTGCCTGCGCCAGTAAGAGCGATAGTGATTGCTGAGGTTGATTGATTTATTGAATAAGCTTGTAAATTTAAAAGTCTGAACTAGTCTTTTTTAGCGGGTACTTTCAGTTTTTATCGGAGATAAATGATAGGTACTCAAGGCAAATTTAATAAATTTACGGAGCTAATTATGAAAAAAATGTTTGCAATCTTAATGCTTTGCTCGTGGTCTGTTTTTGCTGAACCTGTTGATATTAACAAAGCTGATGCTGATACGATTTCCAAAGCATTGGCGAATATTGGGCCTAAGAAAGCAGCAGCAATTGTTCAATATAGAACTGAACATGGTGATTTTAAGTCCGCCAAAGATATTGAAAATGTAAGCGGTATTGGCGCGAAGACAGTGGCACTGATTGAAAAGGATATTGTTTTTTCTGATTCTGCATCTGCTACAGATAAAAAATCAGAGAAAAATGAGCCAAGTAAAAAAACGAAATAGTTAGCAAAATAGCGAGATACATTTCGGCTAAATGTGTCTCGCTTTGTTAAATGATATTAACTTATAGACATTTCCCCTGTTTACACAGGCACGATTCCACTTAAACCAGCATAATTGCTGTATCAGTAGGCATTGACATACATCCCATTTCTATCTTACAGTTACAGATGCATCACAAGTATGTGACAAGCCTAGCAGGTTGTGGCAATTCGCAAATCGGCTATTACTAAAATTAAAAACTTTCGGAGCACATCACATGGCAAGACCATTAATTCAAATGGCGTTGGATTCATTAGACTTCAACCAAACAGTTGCGTTGGCTGACCAAGTAGCACCTTATGTCGATATTTTCGAAATTGGTACACCTTGCATCAAATACAACGGTATCAATTTGGTTAACGAATTAAGACAACGATTCCCAGACAAATTGTTGTTGGTTGACTTGAAAACGATGGATGCTGGCGAATATGAAGCGGGTGCATTCTACGCAGCTGGTGCGGATATCGTAACTGTATTGGGCGTATCTGGTTTGGCGACTATTGGTGGCGTTATCAAAGCAGCTAAAAAGCATGGTGCTGAAGTGCAAATCGACTTGATTAACGTTGAAGATAAAGCTTATGTTGCTAGAGAGTCTGTTAAATTAGGCGCTCAAATCGTTGGTATTCATACAGGCTTAGACGCTCAAGCAGCTGGCCAAAC
>JBJSYX010000028.1:0-3687 GCA_046090005.1 Methylomonas sp.
CAAGGTTTCCGCACAATCACTTGGTTTTTAGATCGTCCTGATGTGATGAGCCGTTTTAAAACCACCTTAATGGCCGATAAAAGCCAATATCCAGTGCTGTTGTCGAATGGCAATAAAATTGCTCAAGGCGACTTGGATAACAATCGCCATTGGGTGAGCTGGGAAGACCCGTTCGCTAAGCCATGTTATTTGTTTGCTTTAGTCGCAGGGCAATTGGAATGCGTGGCGGATCAATTTACTACTATGAGTGGTCGGCAAATTGCTTTGGAGATTTTTGTTGAGCAACATAACGTCGATAAATGCGACCACGCTATGCAATCGCTGAAAAACGCTATGTTGTGGGATGAGCAAACGTATGGCCTTGAGTACGATTTGGATTTGTACATGATTGTTGCTGTCGACCATTTCAATATGGGGGCGATGGAAAACAAGGGTTTGAATGTATTTAATACCAAGTTCGTGTTGGCGCGACCTGATACCGCTACCGACAGTGATTATGAACACATCGAAGGCGTGATTGGTCATGAATATTTCCATAACTGGACTGGCAACCGCGTCACTTGCCGCGATTGGTTTCAGTTAAGTTTAAAAGAAGGTTTTACTGTGTTCCGTGACCAAGAGTTTAGTGGTGACAGAACCTCGCGGGCAGTGAAACGGATTGAAGATGTCAATGCTTTACGCACTCGCAAATTTGCCGAAGATGCCGGCCCTTTAGCGCATCCGATTCGCCCCGAAGCCTATATCGAAATCAATAATTTTTACACGCTGACCGTCTACGAAAAAGGCGCGGAAGTGGTGCGGATGTTGCACACTTTGTTAGGCGCAGACGGTTTTCGTAAAGGCTGTGATTTGTATTTTGCCCGTCACGATGGGCAAGCGGTGACTTGTGAAGATTTTGTTGCGGCGATGGAAGCAGCCAATGGCCTTGAGTTAAAACAATTCAGATTGTGGTACTCGCAAGCCGGTACGCCCGTGTTAAACGTCAGTCAGAAATACGATGCTGCCAGCCAAACTTTGCAATTAACCATTCAACAAAGCTGTCCAGCCACCCCGAATCAAGCGCAAAAGTTGCCGATGCATATTCCGGTGAAATTGGGTTTATTGGCAGCCGATGGTTCCGCAGCGGAGATTGTGTTTAATGGTCAACGTAGTCAAGAAGTGACTTTGGATGTCACAGAAGCCGAGCAAAGTTTTAGTTTTGAAAACTTGCCGCAACAGCCGGTGGTGTCATTGTTACGCGGTTTTTCTGCGCCAGTCAGTTTGAAAATTCAACGTAGTTTGGAAGAGCTGGCCTTTTTGTTACGCCACGACAGTGACACTTTTAGCCGTTGGGAAGCGGGGCAGCAATTAGCCAGCCAAGTGATTTTCAAGTTAATTGATGATTTACAAAATCAGCGAGCCTTAGCTTTGGATACAGTGGTGGTTGAGGCTTATCGCAGCATTGTTAACAGCGAAACCAGTGATTTGTCGTATCAAGCCTTGTTGCTGACTTTGCCAGAAGAAAGTTATTTATCTGGGCAAATGGCGGTGATTGATGTCGATGCGATTTATCAAGCGCGGCAATTTGTCAGAAAAACCTTGGCGCTACAACTGCAAGCCGAATTTAAACAGTTATACCTCCAGCATCACCGTGATGAGTCAGGCTGTTTTACGGCAGAAGCGGTGGGCAGACGGCGTTTGAAAAATACTTGTTTAAGTTATTTATTAAGCTTGGAAACCGCCGAAAACTATCAATTAGCCAGCCAACAATTTGAAAGTGCTGGCAATATGACTGATCAAATGGCGGCTTTATCGGTGATGGTCAATAGTCATCATCCGGCTAAAGCCCAAGCCTTGGATAGTTTCTACCAACAATGGCAACAAGAAGCCTTGGTGATTGATAAATGGTTTGCGCTACAAGCGACTAGCAGCTTGCCGAATACCTTTGCCACTGTGCAAGCCTTGATGCAGCATCCAGCGTTTGATATGAAGACCCCTAATCGGGTCCGCGCTTTGGTTGGGGCATTTACGCAAGCTAATCCTTTGCATTTTCACGCTAAATCTGGTGATGGTTATCGCTTCTTAGCCGACCAAGTTTTGGTGCTGAATAGCCTGAATCCACAAATTGCATCGCGGATGGTGACTGGGTTGGCGCAATGGCGTCGTTACGATGTCGCCCGGCAACTGTTAATGAAACAACAATTGCAACGTATCGTTGATACCGAGGATTTGTCTAAGGATGTCTACGAAATTGCCAGCAAGAGTTTGGCGTAAGCAACACAATCACGTAAACTAGGCCGCAAATAACCTATCTGCAACCAGCATGAACCCACGCACAGCACAGGTTGAGCGCAATACGCTCGAAACCCAAGTAAAAGTCGCCATCAATTTAGATGGTCAAGGCACTGCCAGTTTTACCACTGGCTTGCCGTTTCTCGATCACATGTTGGATCAAGTTGCCAGACACGGCATGATCGACATGGAGATTGTTTCTCACGGCGATTTACACATCGATGCTCATCACAGCGTCGAAGATATTGGCATTACTTTAGGTCAAGCCTTTGCAAAAGCATTGGCCGATAAAAAAGGCATTTACCGCTATGGTCATGCCTATGTGCCTTTAGATGAATCTTTGTCACGCGTCACTATCGACTTTTCCGGTCGTCCGGGTTTGTTTTATGAAGTGACTTTTAATCGCGGCATGATTGGCGGTTTTGATGTCGATTTGTTCCGCGAATTTTTCCAAGGCTTTGTTAATCATGCCGGTGTGACGCTGCATATTGATAATCTCAAAGGCGGCAATGCCCATCATATTGCTGAAACGGTGTTTAAAGCCTTTGGCCGCGCGGTGCGGATGGCGATTAGCCATGATAGCCGGATGGCTGGCATCATGCCGTCGACAAAAGGCAGTCTATAATTTTAATCATCTAGCGTTTATGTCATCAGTTGTTGTTATCGATTACGGAATGGGTAATTTGCATTCCATCGCCAAAGCTTTGCAACACGCCGATAGCGGCGTTAATGTGCAAATCAGTGCTGACCCAAAAGTTATCGCCGCTGCCGATCGAGTTGTGTTTCCCGGTGTGGGTGCTATGCGTGATTGTATGCAAGCTTTGCATGAAACCGGTTTGGCGGAAGTGATTAAACACGTTGCCAATACCAAGCCTTTACTGGGCATTTGTTTGGGTATGCAAGCTTTGCTGACCGACAGTGAAGAGGGCGGCAAAATCGATTGTTTAAACTGGTTTCCTGGCCACGTTCGTCGTTTTGCTGATGATTTAACCGATAGCAATGGCGAGCGCTTGAAAATTCCGCACATGGGTTGGAATCAAGTTCAGCAATTGCCGCATCCCTTATGGCAATCGATACCGCAAAACAGCCGTTTTTATTTTGTTCACAGCTATTTTGCCGCGCCTGATAATCAACAAGATTGTATTGCCACCAGCGATTACCCGCAGCCGTTTACCTGCGCGTTGGCTAAAGACAATGTATTTGCCGTGCAATTTCACCCTGAAAAAAGCCAAACGGTTGGTTTGCAACTGTTACAGAATTTCTTGCGCTGGGATGGCGCTAATTAAACCCTGCCGTCATCGGCTTTTAACTAAATGTACTGATTTAACCGCTGAGATTTAACTATGTTGCTGATACCTGCAATTGATTTGAAAGAAGGAAAATGTGTTCGTTTACGCCAAGGTCGCATGGAAGATG
>JBJSYX010000029.1:0-8162 GCA_046090005.1 Methylomonas sp.
CGGTGACTTGGTCTTGCATCAAGGCGATTAATGGTGAAATGACAATTCCAACCCCGTCATGGACTAAGGAGGGGATTTGATAACACAGCGATTTGCCGCCACCGGTCGGCATCAAAACTAAAACATCGTCACCGTTTAAAACCGCTTGAATAATCGCTTGTTGCTGACCGCGAAACTGGTCGTAGCCGAAAACACTGCGTAAGGTTTGTAAAGCCTTTTCGGAGCTCATGTTTTAGATTTTAGCGGCTTTTTCGGGCGTCAAAATAGTGTTTTGTGCCGGATGTTGATTGTCAGTTTCTGGGTAGTCTTTGGTGTAATGCAAGCCACGGCTTTCTTTACGTTGTTGAGCGCAGCGAATAATCAATTCGGCAACGATGACCAAGTTACGCAATTCCAGCAAATCGCTGGTAACTCTAAATTGACCATAATATTCGGCAATTTCGACTTTCAACAAGGCTAAACGATGCATTGCTCGTTCAAGGCGTTTATTGGTGCGGACGATACCAACATAGTCCC
Source organism: Methylomonas sp. (assembly GCA_046090005.1). GTDB lineage: Bacteria > Pseudomonadota > Gammaproteobacteria > Methylococcales > Methylomonadaceae > Methylomonas. The sequence continues at coordinate 517 of JBJSYX010000029.1, forward strand.
ACATAAAATGGCGTAGTTCATCCCAGTTATGAGCAATCACGACCTCTTCATCAGAATCAGTAACTTGCGACTCATCCCATTCTGGTAATTGGCTGGGTTTGGGGATTCGTTCGATGTGTTTGCGAATGTCTTGATTGGCTTGTTCGGCAAATACTAGGCACTCTAATAATGAGTTGCTGGCCATACGGTTAGCACCATGTAAGCCGGTGCACGCGACTTCGCCGACTGCGTAAAGTCCTGGAATATCGGTTCTGGCATTGCGGTCAGTTAATACACCGCCACAGGTGTAATGCGCGGCAGGTACGACCGGAATCGGTTGCTGGCTAATATCAATATCCAGTTCCAGACATTGCATATAAATGGTTGGAAAATGTTTTTGGATAAAGTCACGGGATTTGTGGCTGATGTCTAAGTAGACGCAATCAATACCGTGTTTTTTGATTTCGCTATCAATCGCGCGGGCAACGATGTCGCGTGGCGCTAATTCCATGCGTTCATCGTAGCGACGCATAAAACGCTCGCCATCGGGCAAAATTAAATGTCCACCTTCACCGCGTACTGCTTCACTGATTAAAAACGAACGAGCGCTGGGGTGATAGAGGCAGGTTGGGTGGAATTGCATGAACTCCATATTGCTGACTCGGCAACCCGCACGCCACGCCAAGGCAATCCCATCACCTGAAGAACTGTGCGGATTGGTCGAATATAAATAAACTTTATTCGCGCCGCCGGTGGCTAATACGACGATTTTGGCAGCAATGGCTTGGATTTTGCCGGTTCTTATGTTTAGAACATAAGCGCCTTTAATCCGTTGTTCGCTGTCACCGAGTTTTTCAGCAGTAATTAATTCGACCACATTGTGGAATTCGAGTAGGGTGATGTTTTGGTGCGCTTTGGCGCGATCGATTAATGATAAAGAAACGGCTTTGCCGGTAGCGTCATCGGTGTGAACAATACGGCGATGGGAATGGCCGCCTTCACGATTGAGATGTAATTGTTTGCCGGTGGCGGTGTATTCTTCGGTGAAATTAACCCCTTGTAAGCGCAGCCATTCAATACTGTTGCGGCCTTGTTCGACGGTTAAACGGACAATGTCGGGGTCACATAATCCGGCACCCGCAATCAGTGTGTCTTCAATATGTGATTGGATCGAGTCATGCTGGTCGTCAAATACAGCAGAAATACCGCCTTGGGCGTAATAAGTGCTGCATTCGGTTAAATCGAATTTGGATAGTACCGCGACTTTGTAGGTGTCGGCCAAATGCAAGGCTAAACTCAGGCCAGCGCCACCGCTGCCAGCAATCAGAATGTCGTAATAAGCCTGTGATGAGTTGTTTGAATTGTTATTGCTCAAGGTAAGGTTCTGACTAATCAATAAAGGTTTTAAAAATCATAACGTGTTTTGCCGATATGGTAATTTTTTTTGTATTGCTAGAACTAATGCGGTTTAATTCTGTCCATTCCATTATCAGTACTAGTTTAGTGAACGAACACAACAATAGCGAACAATTGGATCAAGATTTGGTGCTGCGTGTACAGCGAGGCGATAAATCCGCATTCGATTTGTTGGTGATTAAATATCAGCATCGGATTGTCCATTTGGTGAATCGCTATGTCAAAGACCCTAGCGAGGCACAGGATGTGGCTCAAGATAGCTTTATTAAAGCTTACCGTGCTTTGCCGGATTTTAGAGGTGATAGCGCTTTTTATACGTGGTTGTATCGAATTGCGATTAATACCGCTAAAAATTATCTGTTGGCGCGTAATCGGCGCTTTATGGATTATGAATTGGAGATTGAGGATGCAGAGCACGTTGAAAACGCTTTGCAACTAAGAAACTTGGATACGCCGGAAAATTTGTTAATGAATGAACAAATCATGTCGGTGATTCAAAGTGCAATAGACAAACTGCCGGAAGAAATGCGGATTGCGATTACGCTAAGAGAGTTTGAAGGTATGAGTTACGAAGAAATAGCCGAGGCGATGGATTGTCCGATTGGTACTGTGCGTTCACGGATTTTTAGGGCTCGTGAAGCGATTGATGAAAAATTACTGCCATTGCTCAATTAAAGGTGTTTTTGATGCAAGACAAACTAAACGAAAAACTTTCACTATTGCTTGATGATGAATTAGAGAGTCAGCAAGCATTAAGCTTAATTAGCAAAATCAAAACCGATGCTGATTTACGAGGCAAATTCCAACGTTATCAATTGATTAGCCAAGCGATTAAGAAACAAGACGTTTATCCGTTAGATGAGGATTTTGTCGGTAAGATTCAGCAAAGATTGCACGCCGAGCCAACTTATCTGGTACCGGTAAAACCACGAATCAGTCCGCGTCAAAAAGCTTTATACGCAATCGCTGCTTCATTATTACTAGCAGTGGTTTGGCTAGTGAGCAGTCAGCAACAGCCTGCCAGTGATCTTTACCAAGTTGCAGCAATTGAGCAACCAGCTGCGCAAGCTCAAATTGATGACTATCTACAAGCGCACGATAACTCGGTGTATGTCAGTCATCGTAATTTTCCTCAAGCCTATACCCGCGTGGTTGGCTATCAGCAGGAATAAAGCGTGTTAATTCGGATTTTGATCGCTTTGCTGCTAACGATTTCGATAGCTTACGCTGATAATGGCGTTGCTTCAGCTCAGCAATGGCTTGAAAAAATGCAAGCAGCGATGAAAAATCTTAATTATCAAGGTACGGTGGTTTTTATCAAAAACGGCCAGCTTGATAGCATGAAATATCAGCACAGCTTAGTCAACGGCTTAGAGCAAGAGCGTTTAATTTCTCTGAATTCGCCGTTGCGGGAAATTACTCGAAGGTCCAACGAAGTCAGTTGTTTTTTTAAAGAGACCCACGAAAAAATCATCAATCATCATCCTATTGATAGTTCGTTGCTCATTAATTTTCCGCAATCTGTTGACGTTGTTAATCAAAATTACCTGCTTGGTTTAGACGGTGAAGAGTCGGTAGCCATGCAAACCGCGCAGATTGTTAACATTAAACCCAAAGATCAGTTGCGTTATGCGCGAAAAATTTGGATTGCCCAGCAAAATTTTTTGCCATTAAAAGTCGAAACCTATCACAGTGATGGTAGTGTCTTGGAGCAGGTGGTTTTTACCAATTTGCAGATTGAAAACAATAGCTTAAATATAGATAACCTTAACAATGGACAGGCGGTCCATGTAAAACATCTGCATATAACTGAGGCTAAACCCTATGAAAAAGCGCCTTTTATCTTAAAAAATTGGCCGAATGGATTTGAAACGGTGTTTTTTATCCCCAATTCCCTACAAAAAAATCAAAAGCCGGTTGATCATTTATTGATTAGCGATGGCTTTGCCTCGGTATCGGTTTATTTAGAGCCCAAATCAGGTCAAGGCGTTAATGGTTTACAGGCTTTAGGTTTGGTTAATTCGGTCAGTCGTGTCATCGGTGATTTTCAAGTAACCGTACTGGGTGAAGTACCGGCTAATACAGTCGAACTGATTGCTGCTGGTATTACCCTTCATTAATTTTTTATTTCATGTATGAGTGGAGATTTCATGCTTAAAAAACTGTCATATGGAACAGCGTTGTTTTTATTGATGCTAAATAGTGCTTTTGCGCAGTTACCTGACTTTACCGAGTTAGTAAAAAATAATGGCGCAGCGGTGGTCAATATCAGCACCACTCAAAAAGCGCCTGATCAATCGGTAAGTAATGAACAAGCATTGCCGCCCGATTTACCACCAGAAATGGAAGAATTGTTTAAACATTTTGGTGGTCCAGGTGGTCCAGGTGGGCGCGGTGGTCAGGTGCCACGGGAAGCCAGTTCTTTAGGTTCCGGCTTTATCATTTCTAAAGACGGTTATTTATTGACCAATCATCATGTGGTGAATAATGCGTCAGAAATTATCGTCAAACTCAAAGACCGTCGTGAATTAGTCGCCAAGTTGATTGGTTCTGATGAAAGCACTGATGTGGCTTTGCTGAAAGTTGATGCGAAAGACTTGCCTGTCTTTGAAATCGGTTCACCAGACCAGTTACAGGTGGGGGAATGGGTATTGGCCATTGGTACACCGTTTGGTTTTGATCAATCAGTGACTGCCGGCATTGTCAGCGCGAAAGGTCGTAGCTTACCAGATGGTAATTATGTGCCATTTATTCAAACTGACGTGGCGATTAACCCAGGTAACTCTGGCGGTCCTTTAATCAATATGCAAGGCAAAGTGGTGGGTATCAACTCACAAATCTACAGCCGTTCAGGTGGCTATATGGGCTTGTCATTCGCGATTCCAATTGATGTCGCGATGAACGTGGTTGAGCAGATTAAAAGCAAAGGTAAAGTGTCACGCGGTTGGTTAGGGGTGCAAATTCAAGACGTCACTCGCCAATTAGCTGAATCATTTAATATGGATAGACCACACGGCGCTTTGGTTGCTAAGGTCATTCCAGGTGGTCCAGCCGAAAAAGCTGGTTTACAAATTGGCGATATTATTGTTGAGTTCAATGGTCAAGTGATTGAAACTTCAGGTGAATTACCGCCTCGAGTAGGTGTTTTCCCGATTGACGAAAAAGCCAAGCTGAAAATTATTCGTCAAGGCGAAAAACAAGAGATTGCTGTCAAAATCGGTTTGTTACCTAATCAACCGAACGCCCAATCAAAAGAAGTACCTGCTGAAGTTGCCAGCAATCGCTTGGGGCTTGTGGTTTCAGATTTAACTGCTGAGCAAAGACAGCAATTACAAGTCGAGAAAAACGGCGTTTTGGTACAAAAAGTTGGCAAAGGGATTGCGATGGACAATGGTATTCAGCCGGGCGATGTGATTTTGCGTATTCAAAATAACGTGATTCACGATAGTGCCGAATTTAATCATTTACTTGCTAAACTACCCGCCAATAAATCGATTGCGATGTTGGTGCAGCGCAACGGTAGCCCGATCTTTTTGGCCTTTAAATTTGAGAAGTAAATTTCGGTAATGAGCTCAACTACACATCAAAATCGTCCGTCTGGATTAGGTTATTTCATTAATCAAATCCAGACCTTGTTTGTCAGTATGTTACGAATTTGGACGATTCCTATCGTGTTAATGCTGAGCTTATCATCAGGATTCACTACTTATTACGGTCTGTCGCATTTTATTACCCCTTGGATTGCCTTGGTCATTACCGTGGCAATCCAATCAATTATTGTGATTTGCTCGTTAGAAATAGCTAGCATTCATTGGAAAGCCAATAAAATGCGTTATTTTTCAGTGGTTGCCTCATTAGCGATTGCGATTGGTGCTTCGATTACTTTTTCTTATTTTCAGTTTTATGAAATTTCCGAAAAAGAAACTTTGCATATTAATCGGCTGAACGAACTGAGAGCTGAAACCAAAGACTATCTAAATAAAATTTTGGTAATTAAAGCCGAGATTTTGCAACAACAAAAACAGGATTTGGAAAAAGCCTCCGCTGATGCCACCCAAGCTTATTTTGGTACCCATAACCAGATTGCTGAAGGCTATAAAAATCAAGTCGGTGAAGGGCCTTTCTGGCGGCATTACAATCAAATTTATCAAGAAAAAAAGCAACAATCGCTACAGCAAGAGCAATTATTTGCCGAGCTTGATAAACAAATTCGTAGCTTACAAAGCAGTTTGAATAATCTCGATACTGCCAATAATATTGAATTAGCATACGGCGAGTTCATGAAAAGCTATCAAGATATTCAATTGTTGGTGAATCAAGCTTCAAGTTCTATGGGCTTAGCTTTGCCAGAAGCACCGTTATTAATGACCTACAAGCAGTTTATCGAAGACATCAAACCCTCATTTGCCATGTGGCAAGGTTTTTCTTGGTTTGCTTTTGTTTGTGCAGCGATGGTGGATTTTTTCACCGTACTGTTATCTTATCGTTTGGAATTTACCGCACCCGGACCATTAACTGCACAAGAAGAAGAATTAGTATTTGAATGTCTAAGACAATTTACCCAATTCCGAATTAATGAGAATGACGAATTGGAAATGATTATCGAAAAAAGTGAGCTAGAAAAAGCCCGTCGTTACTCTGATTGGGGGCGCATATTTGTGGTCGGGTTATTATTAAATAGAGGTTTCTTACGAAAAATTGATCATCGAACCGTTGAGTTTGCACCCAATCTTTATCCGTTAATTGCGGAAAAAATGTCCGATAAAATTGCTGCGCTTAGACAAGCAAAAGCACAAATGATAGCAACCAGCCATGAATAATCCTGATCAAGAGCTAGAGCAATGGTTGCAAGAAGGCGATGATATTTTCGCTGTCCAATCACTTGAAAACGACAATTGGATTGCTGATTTTGATGCAGACAGGCAATTAGTGGTATCGAAATTAGGGCCTTATAAACGCCTATTTTTACGGCCAGTAAAGTTTATTCAACGCTTTTATCATCAGTTATTTCCGCTTAGTATTGAGAGTTGGAGTTATCGAAAAAATATTTATTTATTCGATAATTTTTGTCAAATAGATTTGGTGTTAGAGTTACGTTTTCAGCCCAGTCTTGCTTATGCACAGCGTAATGATGATTTATTAGATTGTTTAAATCAGCATATCAAGCAAACTTATAACCCAGCCATTGATGATATTATCAATCGTGAATTACAGGCTTTAGATGAGGGTAGTTGGGTGCAAACTGGTTTGCAGGATATTGAAAAACGCATTGCCTTAGCAGTTTGCGAAGTGTTAATTATTCAACATATTCAAGCACAAGCGGTTTGTAAAATTTATGCGCATTTTGCGGAGTTTCCAGCGGTACAACTAGGTAAGGATAATGTCTATTTCCATGTACTGAAGAAGTCGTTTGAGACTCAGGAATTAAATAATCAGGAGCGTAATCGCCAGCAACGTTTGCTGGAATTACAAGAACTCGAAGAGAAGCAGCGACGCCTTGAGCAACTTAAACAAGTCGCCGAATTAGAATTGCAAGCGCAAGCGATTGAAGCAGAAAAAAATCGTCGTTTACTTCAAGAAAAGCAAGAGCAATTAGTTCAGCAATTGGAAATTGAAAAACATATTCATACTGAACAGCTTAATCATCAAGCACAGTTAAAAGCGATTGAATTTGATATTGAGCTGCGTGAAAAAGAGCAGCAACAAACTAAACAGCACCAAATCGAGATTCTACAATTAAAAGCGCAACTTGCTCATGACGCTGAAATTGAGGCGGAAAAGATTCGCGCACAAATTCAACGTCGTCAAACTTTACTCAGTGATGATTTTGATTCTAGTATCGAATCAGACACTTAGTGTATTTCTTTAAATAATATGAATAAAATCAAAGTACTATTTGTTTGTATGGGCACTATCTGACGATAGAAATACGGATATATGAATCAAATGGTTACGTTTTGCCCCAAAATCGCCCCAAAATCGCCCCAAAAAAAGAGCTCTATTTGATGGCTATTTCAAGCCATTCAGCGCCTCTGGAATCGTGGTATACGTCTGTCATTTTTGCGGATTTGTGACCAAGTAGGCGTTGTGTATCTATGCCTTGATCTCGAAATAGACGCTCAGCAAGTGATCGTTGTTCATGGAACGTCGGTGGCGAACCATCCCATACCAATCCTGATTTTTGACGAACTTTCAGAAATCCTTTGCTGACTGTGTTCAGATGAACAGGGTCACCAATTTCTTGATTTACT
>JBJSYX010000030.1:0-5768 GCA_046090005.1 Methylomonas sp.
CACCCAAAATCACTGCACTGGCAGCAGTTTTGTCTAAATCAGTGTTAACCGGCAAACCTAAAATCGCCCGAACATGCAGCTCAAATTCGTTCTGACGCTGACTGGCCATAGTCACCATCCCTGTATCATGGGGACGAGGGCTGACTTCGCTAAACCACACATCATCGCCTTTGACAAACAACTCAACCCCAAACAAACCTAAACCACCTAAAGCTTCTGTGACTTTACCGGCGATTTGCTGCGCTGATTGCAAAGCTTTATCGCTCATCGCTTGCGGCTGCCAGCTTTCACGATAATCGCCATTTTCTTGAACGTGACCAATTGGCTCACAGAAATAGGTTTGCGCGGCACCGTCAGCATTTAAAGCCCGAACCGTCAGCAACGTAATTTCAAAATCAAATTCGACTTTACCTTCAACAATCACCTTACCGGTATCGGCTCGACCACCGGCTTTGGCATAATCCCAAGCCGCTTGTAATTGATCACCGCTTTTCACCATCGACTGACCTTTGCCTGATGAAGACATAGTTGGCTTGATGAAACACGGATAACCAATGCCAGCATCGACTGCGGTTTTTAATTGCTCAAAAGTTTCGGCAAATGCATAACTGGAAGTTGGTAAAGCCAATTGCTCAGCCGCCAATTGACGAATCCCTTCGCGGTTCATAGTCAATTGAATCGCTCGCGCATTCGGCACGATAGTCACAGCACCTTCGGCTTCCACTTCTGCCAAAGCATCGGTGGCAATCGCTTCTAATTCTGGAATCACAAAATGCGGCCGTTCAGCGGTCAACAAAGCTTTAACAGCAACCCCATCGGTCATATCAATCACATAACTACGATGTGCGACTTGCATAGCCGGCGCATTGGCATAGCGATCAACCGCAATTACTTCCACGCCGTAGCGTTGTAAGGAAATGGCAATCTCTTTGCCTAATTCGCCACTGCCCAACAATAAGGCTTTGATGGCGGCGGTGCTATTCGGCGAACCTATATTCATGATTTTGCTAGATAGTTATCAATGTCTTGTTTGGAGAAACCAATTTTTTTCGCAACCCGGTCAGCGTGACTGACACGGGAAATACCATCAATCAGTTTAAAAGTAGGCAGTTCATCGGCAAATTCAACTTGTTTGGCAACGGTAATCTTGCGCTTAACAAATTCATCAACCAGCTGATGATTATGAGTAATTAAAATAGTGCTATTGGCTTTGCGATAAAAACCATCCAATACATCAATTGAAGACTGCATTTTTTCTTCAAAAGTCGTGCCTTCGGCCATTTCATCTAACACCACTAAACTTTTTTCCGTACTTGCCAAGAAAATATCACGGGTACGTTTTAACTCAGTACCAAAGCGCCCTTCTCCATCATCAAGATGACTAATTTCTGGCACTTGGTAAAAAATCCGATCAGCAACACTCAAAGTCGCAGCTTGCGCTGGCACATAACAGCCGATTTGCGCTAATAATTGAATTTGGGTAACAGTTTTGCAGAATGCGGTTTTGCCACCGCTATTTGGGCCTGTAATACAAACCAAACGCTGTCTATCCATGACAAAATCATTACCGACATAGTCAGGGTGCTTATTACCCAACACTGGATTTTTAGCACCTTGCAAATCAATTTGGTGCTGTGCGCTATCTACTAATTCAGGTAAAACTGTATCACTGCCGTAATTTTCTGCGTACTTGATTATCGCCAGCAATTCATCCAATTGCCCAAGGCCATCTAACAACTCGCCTAAAGCGTGCGAATTTTTATAAATATCGCGCAAAGGAATAATGCAGTTTTCTCTATCATAACCACCGACTAAAGGCACATAAGCCAGCAACAGTGGAAACAAAAATACCGAACCAATCGACAAACCATCACGACTGATATTAAAAGTATCAATCGAGATAAATTTGTTCAATAAAAAACCAGCCAATACAATTAAACCAATCAACATTGGCTTAAATAAATGCGGCTTAAAAATTGTCGCCAGAGAAAATGAGTTTTGGCGTTGCTGTTTACTTTGCAACCCGCCTTCGCTGTTATAAACCGGCCCCACCATCAATGAGTAATCATTGCTGTCAGCAAAACCGCCGATTTTGCGGTAAACACTTTGTAAATAAGGCGTTTCAGGCACACCAGACCGCTGAATAGACGAAACTAAATTAAGAACAAAATTCACACCACGTCGGTATTGTTTATAACCATAGCCTTCAATGTGGTGACGTTCACGCGCGGTTCCCATCGTACCCAAAAACTCACCAAACAACAGCAGATGTAAACGCTCTTCCTCATTGGCAGCATTGACAATGATAGTTTCGACATTTTCCCGAACCGCCGGATTGTCGCGAATCTCTTTAACAGCAGCTTGCTTAGCAGCAATGTCATCCAAACTAGCCGATGGCTGTGCTAAAGAACGGTATAAAACCGACTGACCAGCAACGGTGGCAGCATAATTAACGTTATCAAACAACTCATCGACTTCAATGGTGTTAAAAGCGCCTTGATCTAAAACCCCTTCCCCAGTCGCTAAAGGCTTAGTCGAGCGTGGATTGGGCCATTCGCCATTCCAACTTTGTAAGATGTTTTGTTGCATGATGCCTCCCCGTTGTTGTACGCCGCCATCTCAAGAGGCGGTTTGATGGTCTTACTTACGATGAATCAAATTCAAAAATTCGGAACGGGTGCTGATTTCTTCTCGGAAAATACCGGTCATGACCGAGGTGGTCATCACCGAATTTTGCTTTTCAACACCGCGCATCATCATGCATAAATGCTTGGCTTCAATCACCACCGCCACGCCACGCGCACCGACCGCAGTTTCAACTGCGGTAGCAATTTGACGGGTTAACTGCTCCTGGATTTGCAAGCGACGACCGTACATATCAACAATCCGCGCCAGCTTAGACAAGCCTAAAACTTTACCTTGAGGCAAATAGCCGATGTGACATTTACCAATAAACGGCAATAAGTGATGTTCGCACAATGAATACAATTCAATATCTTTCACAATCACCATATCTTCGGTGTCAGCTTGGAAAATCGCGCCATTCAACACTTCATCCAAGGTTTTTTCGTAACCGTTATTTAAAAACTTAAAAGCTTTAGCGGCACGTTTTGGCGTATCACGCAAACCTTCACGATTAACGTCTTCACCTATCGATTCAATAATTTGTTTGAAATATTCTTCCATCACAATGTCCAAGTAAAAAATGGGCTGAGTATACAGTATCAAACTGTAAATTCTAAGGCGTGCAATAGCACTTGCTGGTCGGCGCCGGCTTTATTGGCATTCTCACTTAAATGCCGCCGCCATGCTCTCGCCCCATCAACACCATGAAACAAACCCAACATATGACGGGTGATGCTGTTTAATCGCACGCCTTCCGCCAACTGTTCCTGGACATAAGGCAACATCGCCAGCACCACTTCCTGTCGAGTCTGACTTGGCCGCTGTTGACCAAACAAACGCTGATCAACTTCTGTCAGTAAATACGGATTATTGTAGACTTCACGCCCTAACATCACCCCATCAACTTGGCTCAATAACTCCTGACAAGTATTTAAATCAGTAATACCACCATTAATGATAATTTCAAGTTGTGGGAAATCCTGTTTAAGCTGAAACACCACGTCATAACGTAACGGCGGCACCTCGCGATTTTGTTTAGGCGACAAACCCGACAACCAAGCTTTGCGCGCATGAACAATAAAACTCTCGCAACCACCCGCCGCCACAGTGCTAATAAAATTAACTAATTCAGGATAAGAATCTCGCTCATCAATCCCGATTCGTGACTTAACCGTCACCGGAATCGACACCACCTGCCGCATCGCTGCTACACAATCCGCCACCAACTGCGGTTCAGCCATTAAACAAGCCCCAAACCGCCCATTTTGCACCCGATCACTTGGACAACCGACATTCAAATTGACTTCGTCATAACCATAATCTTCGGCAATTTTCGCGCACAAAGCCAAGTCTTGTGGATTGCTACCACCCAACTGCAAAACCAACGGATGTTCTTGTTGATTGAACTGTAAATGTCGCTGTTGGTTGCCATACAAAATAGCTCCTGTCGTGACCATTTCGGTAAACAAAACCGCATATTGCGACATTAAACGGTAGAAATAACGACAGTGAAGGTCGGTCCAATCCAGCATTGGCGCAACCGCAAAGCGTCTGTTGAGTTTATTTGGATTCATTAGTGAAACTTAGTTTGAGTAACAACGATGGCATTTTTTAGATTGCGATTGGCAAACAACAAGATGTTCGGTCCGAAGCGACATCGGAATTGGTGATATGTGGTATGAGATTAATACCGGTCAAGCAAATGAAAGCCACTTACTACTTAACCACTGAATCCGCATCAATAAATGCCAAGGCATTTTGCGGTAAACCATCGTTAGTTTCACCTTGCAAGGCTGCTCGACTATCTTCATGAACGGCAGCCATAAATTGCAACAGCTGCATTTCCACCTTCATTTTTTGATGGCCTTCTTCAGCTTCCCACATTCGATGCAACAACTGCTTGGCATGATGATGAATAGTAAACGCCACCGCTTCCGGCAAATGTGAATAACTATTTCGCAACGATTCTTTCAAGCGATCTAAAGACTGCAAATATTGCTGATAATCTTTAAGCTCTTGTTTACACTGCACTTTAACCATCGCCAAATCATTGACATTACGGATTTTATTCACCGCTAAATCATGTGCCAACTGCTGTGCTTGTTTTTTCAACTGCGCGACTAAAGCCTGTTCAGCCATCGCTTTCGCACGCCGCAACTCGGTCACATCATCGTGACGACCTAAGCGCCACTGTAAGTTTTGGTCACGACGACGTTGCCAATAGTTGACGAAATCATCAATTAATTGCCCCATTATCGACATTACATTTCTCCACGCACTGACAAAATCCCATCAACATCGCCACGCCGATAACAACGCCGTAGCGTTTTTTGCAAAGTACGGTACTTTGCAGTTGGTAACTGGGCTTTCACCGTTTGTAGCTCCCGATTAACAGCATCAAATAACTCCCGTAAATGTTTGCGATTATTAGCAACCAACAATCGATGGCGCTTAAAGCGATTACGATAATGTAACTGCCTCCATTGTTGAACAGTGCGTTGTTTAAGGCTGCGTTGTTGGTGATGTAAACTTAAAATCCGCCGTAAAGCCAAGCTTTCACGACTAAAATAGCGGCGTAATTGTCGCCCAATGCTTAACAACAATCCTAGTAAAGCTAAAGCTGCCAGCGATAACATAGTCAGCAATAAAGTCTTACTCGCTATGCCATAAAACAAGGTGGTTAACCAAGGCAAACCTGCTTGCATAAACATAAAACCAATCAAAAACAACAACATTGCCAAACTAGCGGCTAACAAAGCAATGTAAAACAGTGTCGTTAACATGGCTTTAAGGACGCTCGATAAACTCCAAAGCGTTACCATCAAAATCACGGCAAAACAGCGCTTTTCGTCCAGAAATACTTAAAGTATGTTCAATACCCGCTTGCAATAAATCTTCTCTGAGTAGATCAAAAGAATCGATATACATTGCCACATGACGATCGCGACCACCATGCGTAGGACGACCCGTAATCGGATCAGGATTATCAAACTCCAGTAAATGAATCTGCTGCAAACCGACTTCTAACCACGCCCCGGGAAATGGTAATGGAGGCCGCTCTATTTGTTTCATTCCCAAAATATCACGATAAAACCTCAACGATCTTTCGGCATCGGAAACGATTAAACTGGCATGGTGAATGG
>JBJSYX010000031.1:0-5992 GCA_046090005.1 Methylomonas sp.
CCCGTTGTTGAGCTTGTTTAATGCTTTGACCGCCAATCAATAACGGCATCGCGACATTTTCCAACACCGTAAATTCACCTAACAGATGATGGAACTGGTAAATAAATCCTAATGATGAATTACGCACTTGGCTCAATTTTGAGGCGCTGATTTTGTTTAAATCATTACCATCTAAAACCACGCTACCAGAAGTTGGTTTTTCCAAGCCGCCTAATAAGTGCATCAAGGTACTTTTACCTGAACCCGATGCGCCCATAATCGCGACTCGCTCACCGGCATTAATCGCTAAATCAACGCCTTTCAACACTTCGACATCTAACTCGCCTTGCACATAACGCTTGGTTAACTGATGGCATTCTAAAATGATACGATTACTCATAACGCAACACCTCGGCAGGATTAATCCGCGACGCCTGCCAAGCAGGATAAAGTGTCGCCAACAAAGACAAAATCAAGGCCATCGCCGCAATCCAGAACACATCAGCCCAGATTAATTTCGATGGCACTTCGCTGATGTAATAAACATCAGCGGCTAAAAATTGGGTACCAAAGGCTTTCTCAATCGCTGGCACAATGGTTTCGACATTCAAGGCTAAAGCGATGCCGCCGATAGTGCCAATCACGGTACCCACCAAACCAATAATGCCGCCCAAAATAATGAAAATCCCCATCACCGATTGATTCGATAAGCCTTGGGTTTTCAAAATCGCAATATCGCCGCGTTTATCAGTCACCACCATTACCAAGGTCGAAACGATGTTAAATGCCGCAACGGCAACAATCAGCATCAAAATGATAAACATCACCCGTTTTTCGGTTTGAACTGCACGGAAGAAATTGCTGTGGGCTTTAGTCCAATCGCTGACGCGATAAGCATCACCCAGACCATCTGCCAAACCTTGAGTAATCCTTGGCGCGTTAAACAAGTCGTCTAATTTCAAACGTAAACCAGAAACCGCTGGCTCAATGCGGAACAATTTGCCCGCATCATCCAAATGAATCAGCGCCATATTGCGGTCATATTCATACATGCCGACTCGAAACATACCACTAACGGTAAAGCGTTTTAAACGCGGCAAAATACCCGCAGGGGTGGAATTGACTTGTGGGGTGATGATGGTGACTTTATCGCCAATGGTCACACCTAAGTAATTAGCTAATTCATGCCCTAAAACGATATTAAATTCACCGGAAACCAGACTATCTAAAGAGCCAAACTCCATTTTGTTGGCTACTTCCGACACTTTCGGCTCATAGTCCGGCAAAATCCCTTGTACCACGGTACCGCTAACCTGCCGGTCGGCATTAATCATCACTTGACCATGAATATAAGGGGCTGCACCTTCAACATGCGGTAATTTCGAGGTGCGATCGGCCAAGGTTTGCCAGTCATCCAGTTGACCATAGGGACCGCTAATCGTGGTATGCGAAGTCATACCCAAGATACGTTCGCGCAGCTCGGCTACAAAGCCATTCATCACCGATAACACGGTAATCAACGCAGTGACACCTAAGGCAATCCCTAACACCGAGGTCAAGGTAATAAAAGAAATAAACTGCGTGCGTCGTTTGGCGCGCGTATAGCGCAAGCCGATATAAAGAATCAGTGGTTTGAACATATTTTAGAGATTATGGGCGACTGCAATTAGCGCAATAGCCGTAGAGGTAAAGACTATGATCAGTTAAGGTGTAGCCCAAGCGTTGGGCGATTTCTATTTGGCGTTTTTCAATTACTTCGTCGGTAAATTCATCGACCTTGCCGCATTTCATACACACCACATGGTCGTGATGACTACCTTTGTTTAATTCAAAAATCGAGTTGCCGCCTTCAAAATGATGACGATTAACCAATCCCGCCGCTTCAAACTGTGTCAACACCCGATAAACCGTTGCCAAGCCAATTTCTTCACCTTCTGCCAGCAGGATTTTATACAACTGTTCAGCCGATAAATGCCGGTCATCTTGTTGCTTTTCTAATAGTTCCAAAATCTTGATTCGAGGCGTTGTTACCTTCAAACCTGCTTTACGCAAATCCTGTGTTTCCACAAATGAATCTCCGAGATCATTAACAAAGGTTATTGTAGCTTTTTTTGCCCTTAGTCGTCGGTGGAATTATGGGATAATAAAAGCCGTTTTTCCCCAGCATCCCTGTCAATTCATGAAAAAACCAGCCTTTTTGCTTGCCATTTCCACAATTTTAATCACCCCAGCTTGCTCTACCATCCTTAGCAATTTACCGGGTGTTTACACCTTAGAAATCCAGCAAGGCAATATGGTCGATCAAATCATGATTGACCAACTCCGCCCTAACATGACCAAACGCCAAGTCCTCTACATCATGGGGTCACCGATGCTAGCAGACACCTTTCATGATCGTCGCTGGGATTATCTCTATTCCGACCAAAAAGATGGCGAAGATCGTGTCCAAAAACGCATTTCATTATTTTTTAACGGCGATAACCTAATGGGCGTTCAGGGCGACTTTCATCCCAGCGCGCTACCCGTAGTAAAACCATCCACGGAAGCCAGCGTCGAGCTTCCAAAACGTAGTCTCGATAAATCGATGAGCGAAAAAATCAGTGGCTTATTCAGCAACGAACCCGATACCCAAGCCACCACAAAATCAGCCGGTGAGCCTGCGCCAACTGAGTCCAATGAAAAAGGTTTTTTTGATTTTTAAAGGCGTTAAACCATGTTTGCCTTCATTCTGGTGTTCGCGGGGACAACAAACTCAATAGCATTGAATTCAGCGATATGAAAACGAAAACAACCGCCACCCTTGCTATTGCCCCCCTAAACGGCGAATAGAAAAGGCTTTGGTTGTTTCAAGGTTTAAAGCAAATAAATTTAAGGCACGATAGTCATAGCATAATCATCGGTAATTAAAGTACCGACTTTCGCAATAGCCAAACCAAACGAGATGGCAGTCGCACCCGCCGGTACAGCCGGCAGTGTGTAACTGGCTTGCGCCCAATTATTAGTTACCGCAAAGTTAGGACTGTTCAACCAATAAACCCAGTTGCCAGCACTATTGCGATAAAACACCGCCATACTGGTCGTTACGGTTGATTTATACCAAGCGCTGATGGTGTATTTCTTACCGACAACAACCGACGGCACACAAGCACTGTTTGATTCATCTTGTAGCAACTTGACATCACCCGATACGTAGCGGGTCAACTGTACCGATTGCGCATAATTACCACTATGAGCTTGTCCATTAATTCGCGTCCAAACCACCCGATTACTGCTCGACCCCCAAGCATCTTGTAACCAACAATCAGGAATACTGTCGTTATTGGCATCGGTTTCCAATGAGGCATTACTCAACAAACTAACTGCTTGGGTGTTGTTGACCGTCACGTTCACCGGTGCTGTCGGCGTCACGTTGCCAGAGCCATCATAAGCTTTGGCGACTATGCTCGCTGAGCCATTGGCATTGAGTGTGGAATTCCAAGTCGCTGTGTAAGGACTAGCATTAACCGTCGCCACTACCACGTTATTCACCAAAAACTCCACTTTGGTCACAGCAATATCATCACTCGCATTCGCGGACAAAGGCACTTGACCAGACACCGTATCACCCGCATTCGGTGTCGGCGGCTGGTTAAAGTTAATGGTTGGCGCAGCAGCAGCATTTTTCACCATCAAGGTGTTATTGCCAGAAAATGCGGGGTTACCCGACGTATCAACGGCCTTAACGCTATAGTTCACAGCACCATTGCCCACTGCTGTAGAATTCCACGCAACTGAGTAAGGACTGGATGTATCAGTCCCCACCACAATGCCGTTGATTGAAAAATCAACTTGTTGCACCGCAGTATCATCAGTCACATTGGCTGTTAGCGACACAACACCGCTCACCGTAGTTCCACTCGCTGGACTAATGCTGGCAATTACTGGCGGCGTTTTGTCTGTGACCACCACCACACCAGAACCGGTCACGGCAGCCAATGAATAATCATCGGTGGTGAGTTCACCAACTTTAGCCAATGACAAACCAAAACTAACCGCTTTCGCATCGGTCGGTAAATCAGTTGCATAGTATTTAAACTGAGTCCAATTACCTGCCGCTTGATACAAAGGCCCATCACGCCAGTATTGCCAAACGTTACCCGAATCAAGATAAAACAAAGTCAACGACACTGGTGCAGTTGATTTGTACCAAGCACTTAATTGATAGGTTTGCCCTGCCACCACATTCGGCGCACAAAACCCAGCCGCTTGGCCTGAGTCTAAAGTCGGTAATAATTTACGATCGCCATTGCTATAGCTAGTTATCGTGACGGTTTCACTACCTAGGCCGCTATGAGCTTTGCTCGCATCTTTGTTATGAGTCCAAGTTGCGGTGTTGGTGCCATAGTTAGAACGATACCAACAATCGGCTTGGTTATTGTTATCTGCATCTAAATCTAAGGATGGATTTTTCAGCAAATTAGGCCCTAACTGCGGCTCAGGTGGCGCTGCCGGTAAATCACCCGCCATCACCTGATGCACAGTTCTGACATAGGTCGCATTAGCCGCCGCCCGTGGTTCCAGCCAAGTTAAAAAATCATTCAAAACCGTTGGACTAACCGACAACGTGTCACAACCGTCGCAAACTCGGTGAAACACAATCGGAACCCAGCCACCACCATGCTGCTCAGCTTGTAACACATAACTTTGTAAATCGGCTAAGGTGTTGTAGGATTTGGTTGAGCTATTGGTGGCGATGAAATATGGGTTTCCAGGCGGCACATTAACCGACCAAGGACAACTACTACAAGAAGTACCACTGACCAAACCACCCACCGCTCGGGCACTTTCATAAGTACCAACACCCGAACAACCAGCGGCAACAATACTTTGCGTCGTCGGCCCAGTCGAACTAAACGGATAGGCAAAGCTATGAACTTGATCAGCACCATACCAATTGACTAAGTTTTTCATATCATCACAAATTGCCGTGCGTTGGGCAGCGTCCGACAAGGTCGCTAAATCAACATGATTGATTGTGTGACCACCAATTTCACTACCAGCCTCGACTAAGCTATCTAACTCAGCTCTGGATAAATAATCAGTATCATCAATCCTATCGGAATTAACATAAAAAGTACCGACCATTTTGTGTTTTGCCAAAATCGCCAGCGCTGCCGATTGAGTTAAACCATCATCAAAAGTTAACGACACTAAAGTCCGCCACATTGGCGCTGCTTGCACCGACTGACTTAACGTTACTATCGACAATAAAACCATTAACATTCGTTTGTAAGATTGGATTCTCATAAGGCCTCCAATTTCAAACTAGCGGGCGGTGCTAAATGGGTACTGCCGTTATCCGGCGACACCGCGACTACCAGCGAATAATGCCCTGCCAAAGCCAGCGTTACTCGTAAACGCCATTCTTTAATGGTTTTTTTATCAATCGGAAAGCCGCCTTTTTCATGATAATTGTCATGTAACAGACCGGCAGAACCAATCGCAGCCATCACGCCACCATCAATCGGCTCCAGCGATAAAGCTTGCCAATCACCACCTTCCAGTACATCAATTTTAATATCGCCCACTTTTAAATCGCGATCTAGTTCATCGTGAACAAAAACACGTAAACGCGATGCTGGGGCATCGGTCGCGTCTTGATTAACTAATTTGACAGTAATCCCTTCAACCGGATAACCCGAAGCAGCGGTTTTAGGGCCGGTTAACGTCAGCCCCAAATAGGCATCAGCAAAAACCGAAGCTGAAGCAGCTATCAGCAACGTCGCGGCGATTAAACAGGCTGGCCGACAGCGCCCAATAGCGCCACCACCCCCTGAATAGTTGAGTTGATGATTCTTATATTGATTCATGGCATAGCTTCCTTAAATGACAGATTAAAAATAAATCATCAAACTCATCGTTTAGTTAATGACTTATTCATATAAAAACCACCGCTTTAAAACATCGCTGAGTGGTCTCACCTTTTTTCATTCGCCCTGCCTTAATCTCAAAGCAAAATGAAAAATTCCTTAAC
>JBJSYX010000032.1:0-4030 GCA_046090005.1 Methylomonas sp.
ATTCAAACGAAAGTTTACCGGCTATTGGTCAAGGCGCGATTGGTATCGAATGCCGAATCGATGATGCAGAAATCCATGCGTATTTAAAAGTATTGCATGACGAAGAAACCAGTTTAAGAGTTTGCGCTGAACGCGCCATGAACGCTCGCTTAAACGGCGGCTGCCAAGTGCCGATTGCCGGTTTTGCCGAAATTAAAGGCGACAAACTTTGGCTACGCGGCTTGGTCGGCAGTCCTGATGGCTCAAAAATCTATCGCGCCGAAGCGGAAGCCAGCTTTGAACAAGCCGAACAATTAGGCATTCAAGTCGCTAATGACTTATTAGCACAAGGTGCCGAACAAATTTTACGCGAGCTGTATCAGTGAATTTGAACGCTACACAGATTTTAGTCACTCGGCCGACTGGGCAAGCTGACAATTTGTGTGGATTAATTGAACAACAGGGTGGCGTAGCTTTACGATTTCCCACTTTAGAAATCGTTGAACATCCACCAGAAGCCGCCGTTTTAGCGGCCGCATCGCAAAGTGATTGGCTAATTTTTACCAGCACCAATGCTGTGGATTTTGCTATCAAAGCGTTCAATGGCAAAATGCCCGCTTTACCTAAGATTGCGGCAGTCGGTGAAGCAACTGCCCAAGCCTTGGAAAATGCGGGGTGGCGCGTCGATTGTGTGCCAACAACTGAATTTAGTAGCGAAGGATTGTTGGCTGAGGCGGCTTTACAAGCAGTTAGCGAAAAAAACTGCTTTATTGTCCGAGGTGTTGGTGGCAGAGATAAATTAGAACAAGGCTTACGCAGTCGCGGCGCTAAAGTTGCTTATTTAGAAGTTTATCGTCGCCAACAGCCAACAATCGATAACCGTGACTTAGTTAAACAAATTACCGAGCAACAGCTTGATGCGATTACCATTACCAGAATCGAAGCCTTGCAAAATTTGCTAACCATGCTGGACAGTGTTTCAGCAAAGCAATTGCAAACAATATTATTAGTGGCAGCGAGCCATCGTATCGCCGAAGCCGCTGAACAACTTGGATTTAAACACATAGCAGTGAGCCAACAGCCCACTGATGCAGCAATTTTAGAGACCTTGACGACGTTATTTAACGGGGAAAACAGTGGCCGACGTAATTGAACAACAACCAGAACCAATACCAGCTCCTACTGTAGTGGTTAAAAAATCGCGCGCTGGCTTATTGATAGGTATTATCGCCATCGTCTTAACCATCGCCTTAGGCGCGGCTGGATTTTATTTTTTCCAGCAATTACGCACCAGCCAAGACAGCGAAAACAATCAGGACAATTTGAAACTGATTGAAGTTGATAAAGAAATGAATGGCTTACGCGAACAAATCACCGGTTTGCAAAACCAAATCACTAACTTAAATAGTGAAATGACCGGTAAAGACAATCATTTCACCGAAACATTGGCGAGTTTCTCCAATTTGCACGAAGAGCGCCTAAATACCGCGAAAAAAGAACTGGAAACCTCTATCCAAGCTTTACAACGCCAATTGGGTAAGACCCGTGGCGATTGGTTATTAGCAGATGCTGAATATTTGTTAACCGTTGCCAACCAACGCTTGCATTTAGTCGGTGATGTTGCCACTACCCGCGAAGCTTTAGAAGCCGCCGACCAACGTCTACGCGAAAGCGGTGATGCGGCTGCATTTAAAGTCCGTGAACAAATTGCCAAAGAAATTGCCCTGCTAAATGGCGTGACAGTGCCAGACATCGTTGGCATTTATGCAGGCATCCAGCATTTACAAGATGCAGTTGAAAATTTAGCGGTATTTTTACCTCATGCGGGTAAACAACCGGATGAAACCAAAGCACCTAGCTCTAACTTGGCAGAACAAGATAATGGCTTACTTAGCAGTGTTGCCAAACAATTAAAAGGTTATGTGGTTTTACGCCATACATCACAAGAAGTTCAAGCGATTTTGACCCCAGAAGAAGCCCATTTCATCAAACAACAGCTAAAAGTACGCTTGGAAATGATCGAAATTGCTTTAGTCCAACAAAACGACACTTTATTTGCCAGCAGTATTGCTGACACCAAACTCTGGCTAAAGAAAAACTTTGCTGAAAACATCTCAACGGAACGATTTGAAGCCGAGCTAAACAAACTCGCTTCAGTACAAATTCGCAGCCAATACCCTGATGTCAGCGGTTCTTTAAAAATGTTAAAAGACATTAGTAAATTGCGTATCGATACCGATAAAAATCCATCACCTGCTCCCACTAACGATGGATCAACCAAAACTGGCCAGTAATCACTAGGCACAAGCTTTATGAAAAATTTAATTTACTTCGTAGCCTCGCTACTTGCCGCCATAGCGGTAGCGTTCTTCTTACATAAATGGTTGGCATCCTACAATGACCCAGGTTATGTATTGATTGGCTTTGGTCATTGGTCATTGGAAACCTCATTAACGGTTTTCACGGTGATTCAGGTGATTGGCTTCTTCTTTTTATACAGTTTTTTCCGCTTAATGGGCGTTTTGATTCGGATGCCAAGCCAAGTTGCTAAACGGCGCCAAAGCATTAAATTTAACCGCTCTCAAGAAGCATTGATTGCAGGTTTATTTGATGCAGCTGATGGCAACTGGGAAAGCGCGGAAAGAGTTCTAATCAAACATGCTTCAAACAGCGGTGCACCGCTATTGCATTACTTGACCGCCGCTCGTGCCGCTCAATCTCGCGGTGCCTTAGACAAACGCGACGAATATTTAAGAAAAGCCAGCGAACAATCGACTGACAACGATATGACCGTTGGCTTAACCCAAGCCGAATTGCATTTATCGGAACATCAGTTTGAACAAGCGTTACAAACCTTGAGCAAATTACACGAGATCAATCCTAATCATGGTCGCGTGTTAAAAATGATGCACCAGGCTTATCAGCATTTAGGTGACATTGAAGCCATTAATAAACTTTTGCCATCCTTACAAGAACACAAAATTGTCATGGAAGGCGAAGTTAAATTACTGGAAACCCAAACCTTTAGCCGCTTACTAAAACAAGCTGCCGCTAACAATGATATTCAAGCGATTGTTGCTTGCTGGGATGACATTCCTAGACACATCAGAACTTTGCCTGGCGTAGCCAATATTTACTTTGCGGCAATGATTAATGCAGGTGCGGGGGCTGATGTTGAAGCCGGTTTAATCAAACAATTAGGTCGATATTGGGATGCTACCACTTTGGCGCTATACGCCATGATCGAATCCAACAATACCGCTAAACAATTGCAATCAGCAGAACAATGGCTGGCTGTTTATCCCACTGATGCCATGTTATTTAGTGTGCTAGGTCGCTTAGCGTTAAAACTTGAGCAAATGGAAAAAGCTGAGCAATATCTACTGAAAAGTTTGCACCTTGAAGAATCTGTTGATGCCCATCAATTACTCGGGGAACTGGAACAAGCGAAAGGCGAACATGACAAAGCCTGTGCAAGTTTCAAACGAGCTCTGGCCTTAGCCAGCAACGAAGTGATTAAACAAGCAGAAAACATTTCAGCTTAGTTTTAATAGCTCCGGCTCCGGTTAGAAATAGCTGTGCATGCCAGACGGGGCTTAATAACCCCGTCTGAATTATTTACTGATACTTTAAAGTTATTTGAAACGTTAAGGTCGGGGTTATAAACTCCGACCTGCCTGAAACATTTCAGCTTAGTTTTAACTGGCTCGGATTGAAACTATATTCAACCCGAGCGATTAAGTTTAATCGAACAATTTATCCCACATCGCATCCACTTTTTTCAGAACATCCTTATCCATCACAATCGGCTTACCCCATTCACGATTGGTTTCCCCAGGCCATTTATTGGTCGCATCAAATCCCACTTTAGAGCCTAAACCCGAGACAGGCGAAGCGAAATCCAGATAATCAATCGGTGTGTTTTCCAGAATCGTTAAATCCCGCGCTGGGTCCATTCGCGTGGTAATCGCCCAAATCACATCCTGCCAATTACGGACATTCACATCCTCATCAACCACAATCACAAACTTGGTGTACATAAACTGCCGTA
>JBJSYX010000033.1:0-2223 GCA_046090005.1 Methylomonas sp.
ATTTATTTGTTGGATACTAACACCATCTCTGAACCTTTAAAGGCAATACCTAATCAACAGGTGATTGAAAATATTCAACGCCATCATGCCAATATCGCGATTGCCGTATTCGTGGTTTATGAGTTAATTCGAGGCGTTGAATTATTACCAGATTCCAGAAAACGCGCGAAGACCTATGACTACATTGAATCGGTTTTAGCTAAATTCCCTATCCTGCCTTATACCGAACAAGCGGCAAAATGGCAGGGAAAAACAGCCGCTAACTTACAACATCAAGGAAAAACTCCACCTTTTGTCGATAGCCAAATTGCCGCAGTCGCAAAAACAAATAATTTAATTTTAGTCACGCGCAATATGAATGATTTTAGTTACTTTGACGATTTATCAATCGAAAACTGGTTTATCTAAATAACTGATGTTACGCAGTATTTGTGACTTTTAATGTCCTATTGTTTTAGGCAGTGTAAAAAAATAGTCACCTATAAAACCACTAGTTTACCTTCAACATTATTGATTTTGCTATTCGTATTGGCTTCGTCATTCCCGCGAAAGCGGGAATCTAGGGATTGGCTTCGAGCTCTGGATTCCCGCCTTCGCGGGAATGACGCCTATGTACAATTTCTACGTAACAAACCAGTCATTATCATTTATTTAAATATTGACTCGGCAACTGCAACGGTATCGCTTTAACACCGACTTTACTGGTTTCTGCTAATAACATCGGCACAAATTGTTGCTCTAACCAAGCTTGAAAAGCTTGCCAGTTTTCAGCGCTGACCGGTTCAAAACCATGCGCCAAAATCGAAAAATTGCGGATTTGTAGGTGATTATTCAATGAATCTTGTTGCGTTTTAAAAAATTCAGCCGCTGCGCCTTGGGTTTTTAGGCTCACCAACTGCCAAGCTGTAAACAATCCGGCTTGCCATTGGCCTTTTTTATTTTGGCTTAATGAGACACCTTCGGGGATTTGCTCAACCGCGACATCAGCGGTTTTGAGATTGCATTGGCTTTCTAAAATCCATTGTGCAGTCCATTCAATCAGGCGATAAACCCGAGCCACCGCATCATCATAACGACCTTGAGCAGCGCGGCGCTGGGCGTTTAGGTATAAATCCCACAGTCTGGCCGCTTCGCGTTTGTGGAGGTCGTTGTTATTTAATCTTTGGACAATACCTAGGTATTGTTTGTAATTTTCTGGCAATTTCGGTGCGTAAATACTAAGTATTTCTGTAGCTTGCAGATGATTAAAATTATCCCATTCCGCAAAGGCTTTGCTTAAATCCTTGAATTGATTGTACTGACCGCGAATAGCGATTGATGTCGGCGGTTTAATCTGGCTAATCCCCGCTTGCGCTTCAGCATAAGCGTAGCGTTGCCAAGCTTGTTGGTACGGGGCAATCTGGCGTTGGTAGCGGATTTGTTGGCTGTTGGCCGTCGCGGCATATTGACCGTCATGAACTTTTTGCAAATCTTTTCTAGCCCCTGTGACTAATTGCAACTGGAGATTGGGAAACTCCATCGCTGCCATTGCCAATCCTGCCGACATGGATTTGGTACCGCCAGTGTAATCAGCCGTAATCATGGCTTTAGGATGTTGGCTGTAGGCTTGCTCAATCGCCTCGACACAAGTTTGGTAAATCCCGTCCAAATCGTCAGATGGGGTTAAGTAAACTTGATACTGCCCTGCTTCCAGCCCAGTTTGGGTGGGAATATTCGGTAAATTGTCATTTTCATCACTGAATTTGGCTTTGATGCAGTTACCTTTACCGTTTATTTGCTTTTCCGAACCCGCTTGACCAGTGGCAGGGTCTTTATCAGTACAGATAAAAATCACTTGTTCAGGTTGCAGTTCTTTAATCGCGGTAACGATAGGCTGGTGGCTACCGCCGACGGTGCAGATGAGGATGTTGGTCATGTTGATTTATAAAAAATTTAGATGCTGCTTATAGGTTGTCGATAATTGTTGATCGGTTTCGATACAACCAATAAAACCAATCTCTTCCAAGGCTTGATAAAGTGATGTAGGTGTAGTCTTGTCTAATCGCTTAGCCGAAGCCAAAATTTCAGCAAGCGGTTGTTTAAGAATTTCTTGGAGGGTTTCCTCAAGAAACTGGCTTTTCATATTCCCCCTGCGCCTCTCGATCGGGAAAATCGGGAATGGAGGCAAAAGTTTGCTCAAAAAATCCGATTGGCCAACCATTGGCATCGGTTTCTTTTGGGCTG
>JBJSYX010000034.1:0-2452 GCA_046090005.1 Methylomonas sp.
TCGGATGTAATGACCGCCCACGGATTTAGAACAACAGCCAGCACCTTATTAAACGAACAAGGATGGTCAGCTGATGCAATCGAACGCCAACTAGCCCACGCGCCAAGGGATGCCATTAGAGCCGCTTACAATCGCGCTCAATACCTAAACGCCAAAAGCCCACCAGGACAGCTAGTCGCTTGAGCTTTAAATCAATGGCTTGATTGAAACTTTCGGAGCTATAAAAGCGGGGTTCGTTCCCCGTAAAATAGGCTGAAATAGGGGGGTTAATAGTGAAAAATAATGTCGAATAAGGCTTTATTAGGCTGTTTGGTGATTTTTTTACTAAAGCTTATGAAAAATGGCGCAATCCAGTATTGGCGGGGCTTGCTTAATTTTTGTATACATTACGCGATGCTCAACCTTTAAATTTCAACCAATGACTCAAAAAGCAAAGTTGGTTTGCCTATGAGTTTTCCCAAAAAGCAGCCCATTGTGTGGGTAAGCAGTTTACGGATAAAACGGTTAGCTAAATGCCAAGTGTCTCGAGCTCTCACTTTTTCGATATGAAAGCGCTCGGTCAATTGGCCAATGACGGTTTCCACCAAACGTCTGGTCGACATCAATTGGCTGACAAACGCCTTTGGTCTTAAGTCTTGCATGTTTTTCCGTAAAGGGGTTTACAAATCCAAACCTTGTTGTGCCAATTCTTGTTTTAGGCTGGGGCGGATATAGCCTTTATCGCCGATTAGCAGGCCGTGTAGACCGACTGCCATCTCCGGCAACACATCCCGTTCGTCGGCATTCGCGGCGGCAAAGGCATAGCCACAGATGATACCTTCGAAACTAACCAGCAGATGGCCTTTAAAGCCGTAGTATTTCTCATCCTTCGCCGCGCAATAGCCGAATGCCGCTTCACCCTTGAAACAACGACTACCGGATGCCCGGGCATATTGGCAGATCGGCATCGGAAAGCCGTCAACCAAATGGATCGAGTCCTCCATCGCACCGATTTGCCACGTAATGTGATCCTGTATGCGCCTTTTCAGGTCCCATAAATTGGTGCTTTGCTTGGCAAAGTTGGCGCGCGACCCTCCAAGCGAGGAAACCAGTCATGCCAGTGATTACGAAAATAGCGCCATATGCCTTTGTCCTGGTCTTTACCCATGAACTCACCTACGATTTCCATCGTGATGACTTCACTGTCGCTTAGTTTGGGCATAAAACCCCGACTTCTTAGCGGTTGGTTGACCAAGATTTGGTAAATGTCATCTACACAGCAATAAACATAAATGACAAAGTCTTCTACTGGCATGACCCTTCTATACCGTTGCTTTTGGTAGAGCAACTTTATGGGAGGTGCGGCCTTCTTTCAACTCAATTTAAAGTTGAGCATCGCATTTAGACTGCTAAATGTAATTAGTTTGCGTTGTAATGTGATTCTATATAACGCTCAACTAATGCGTGAAATTCAGCGGCAATATTGTCACCTTTCAGGGTTACAGTTTTAACGCCATCTTCAAATACTGGGGCTACAGGGGATTCGCCGGTGCCTGGTAAGCTGATGCCAATGTTGGCGTTTTTGCTTTCGCCTGGGCCGTTAACTACGCAACCCATTACAGCCACTTCCATATTTTCAACGCCTTTATATTTGTCTTTCCAAACTGGCATTTGGTCGCGGAGATAGGTTTGGATGTCTTGTGCTAAACGTTGGAAGTAATCGCTTGTGGTACGACCGCAGCCAGGGCAAGCGATAACCATTGGCGTAAAAGAGCGGAAGCCCATGGTTTGTAGAATTTCTTGGCCGACAATGACTTCTTTAGTGCGAGCAGCACCCGGTTCTGGTGTTAATGAAATGCGAATCGTGTCGCCGATGCCTTGTTGCATCAAAACACCTAAAGCGGCAGAGGAGGCGACAATGCCTTTTGAGCCCATGCCGGCTTCGGTTAGGCCTAAGTGGAGAGCGTAGTCACAACGGCTAGCTAAGTCTTCGTAGATGCTGATCAATTCTTGAACATTACTAATTTTGCAAGACAGAATGATTTTGTCTTTACCTAAACCTAATTCCTGAGCTTTAGCCGCACTTTCTAGTGCAGATAAGACAATCGCTTCGCGGGTAATGGCTGGCAATGGTTTTGGGGTCTCAAGCTGTCTATTTTCATCAAGCAAGCGAGTTAAAACCGCTTGATCAAGACTGCCACCGTTAACGCCAATTCTCACCGGTTTGTTATAGCGAATAGCAAATTCAATCATTTGCTGGAACTGTGGGTCGCGAGCTTTGCCTTTGCCGACGTTACCAGGATTGATTCGGTATTTTGATAAGGCTTCGGCACATTCGGGATATTTTTCCAGTAATTTGTGACCGTTAAAGTGGAAATCACCAACAATCGGTATGTTGTAGCCTTGTTGGGTAAGTTGCTTAACGATTTCAGGAATGGCTTTTGCGGCTTCTTCAGTGTTAACCGTTACACGG